>NZ_SSOL01000077.1:4590-23479 GCF_029871275.1 Pseudomonas sp. BN414 | reverse complement strand
GGCGGTCATGGTGGAGGTGGCCACGGCGGAGGTGGCGGTGGTCATGGTGGGGGTGGCCACGGCGGGGGTGGCGGCCATGGAGGAAATGGCAGTGGTGGTGGTCATGGCGGCGATGGTGGTGGACACGGCGGCTCTAGCCATGGAGGGGATAGCGCGGGGCGCGGCAGCGACAGTGGACACGGTGGCGCAACCAGTGGGCGTGGTGACGATCACGGTGCTAGTCATGAGGCAGGCGGACCTCATGGTGTGGGGCACAGTGCCGACGATGGACCAGGGCATGACGTAGGCGAAGCCCACGGTGTGGGTCATGGAGCTGATGATGGGGCCGACCATGATGTCGGCGATGATCATGGCGGGCGTGCGACCGGCGAGCCCGGAGATGATCGAGGCGGAGCCTGAGCGGCGCCTGCCGCCCCAGGAACCTCGGAAGCTTTCCGAGGTTCCTGGGGCCTTCCGGCCACCTTGCCAGCCACACTCAATCAATCCTGGTCCAGCAGATCGATGATCGGGCAGCACGTATCACTGCTATTCGCATCACACTGGTGAATCAGTTCATTCAGGGCTTGATGCAAAGCTGTCAGGACGGCCAGTTTCGCTTCGATAAGCTGTACCTTGTGAATAGCCATGGACCTAACCGCCGGACAACAGCTGCCGTCGGCCAGCTGGAGGAGATCGCTGATCTCCGCCAAGGTGAACCCCAGTGCCTGGGCCCGCTTGATGAAGCGCAGCCGCTTGACGTGGCCGGGTGCATAGCGCCGCTGACCACCCAGTGCTTTGCTTGGCTGTTCTAAGAGGCCCTGACGCTGGTAGTAGCGGACCGTTTCAACCCCAACATCTGCCATCGCCGCCAACTGGCCAATACAGAGTCGCTCGGCCATAACAACCTTTTGAATCCGTACTTGGATACAGGATTAAGAGTAGATAGGTACGGAATCTCCAGGCAATTGCCATGGTAGTCATCACAGTAACCCGCGCGTTGTTTGCCAGCCTGCTGGCCGGGATGGCCGCCTCGGTGTGCTGCTATGCGCCAGTCGCATTTATGGCCCTGGGGGTGGGTAGCGGTGCCTGGGCGCTGAACTTGGCCCAGGTGTCGCCCTATCGTCCCGTGCTGGTCAGTTTGACCTTGCTCTCTCTCGGCTTCGCACTCACTCGCCTCTATTTGGTTCCGCCCTACGTGGTGAACGGGGCAGCGGCCCAACGCCGCGCACTCGCACGGCAACGACAGTGTTTCTGGTGGACGGCAACCCTTGTGCTCGGCGCGCTGGCAGCGCCATGGTTAGCGTCGCTGCTTCGCTGAGCACGGCAATTTTTCCAGCCTACTCGAATGTAAAACTGACCTGATTTACTAGACAGATCCGAGGATCTGTTTCTGGCCGTTAGCAGCCTATGCTGAACGGCAGCTATTGGCCGATTCTGTTGAAAAAGTAGCTGCCGCCCCATGCCGCCGGCAAAATCACGCGCTCAGCGAGCGTGGGGGCAGGCAGCATGATGGGGCAGTTACCGGGAGGACAGGCGCGCCTGTTTTACTCGTTCAATCTGGAAGAGCACGTCCCGCCCCAACACCTCCTGCGCAGCATCGATCAATGCCTGGATCTCAGCGACCTGCGTGCTCACTTGGCTGACTTCTACAGCCCCATCGGACGCCCCTCGATTGATCCGGAGTTGATGGTGCGCATGCTGGTCGTTGGCTACTGCTACGGCATCCGTTCCGAGCGGCGGTTGCGCGAGGAGGTGCACCTGAACCTGGCCTACCGCTGGTTCTGCCGGCTGGGCCTGGAAGACGAAGTACCCAATCACTCGACCTTCTCGAAGAATCGCCACGGCCGCTTCCGTGACAGCGGCCTGTTCCGCTAGTTGTTCAATGAGGTGCTGCGGCGCTGCATGGCGGCCGGCCTGGTCAAGGGTGAAGGTTTCGCCGTCGACGCCAGCATCATCAAAGCGGATGCCAGCCGGCAACGTGGGGTGGCGGGAGATGACATCGATTGGCGCGATCCGGCGCTCAGCAGCCGCGCCGTACGCGAGTACCTCGAAGCCCTCGATGAGGAAGCACTGGCCGAAGCCCTGCCCAAGAAGATGTCGCTCACCGATCCGCAGTCCCGTTGGACCGCCGCGCCAGGTGGCCCGGCCTACTTTGCCTATGCCACCAACTACCTGATCGACACCGAGCACGGTGTGATCCTGGATGTGGAAGCCACCCCTGCGCATCGGACCGCCGAAGTCGAGTCGACCAGGACGATGGTGGAGCGCGTCGAAGCGCAGTTCGACCTCACGCCGGAACGCCTCATCGGTGATACCGCCTATGGCACTGCCCCGATGCTGGCCTGGATGGTCGAGGAGAAGGACATCGAGCCGAATGTGCCGGTGTGGGACAAGACCGGTCGAAAGGACGACAGCCTCTCCAGTAACGACTTCCACTGGAATCAGGAGGCCAATGAATACCGCTGCCCAGCCGGCAAACCGCTACGCAGTGAATGGCACGCCTTCACCCAGAAAAGATCCCGGGTGACCAAGGCCAACACCATCATCTACCGCTCCAGCCAAACCGACTGCACCACCTGTCCGCTGAAAGCCAAGTGCTGCCCCACCACGCCGAACTGCAAGATCTTCCGCAGTATCCATGAGGCTGCCCGCGACGTGGCGCGACGCATCGCCAAGACACCGGGATACCTCGTCTCTCGTTGTGAACGGAAGAAGGTGGAGATGCTGTTCGCCCACCTCAAACGGATAATGAAACTCGACCGTTTACGACTGCGTGGCCTGACGGGTGCGACTGACGAATTCACCTTAGCGGCGACGGTGCAAAACCTGCGACGCATGGCCAAGCTCATGCCTCACGGGCCACCCATCACGGGATAGGTACGCCTGCGGAGAGCAGAAACCCTCGAGTTAACCCGCAAACCTGAGCCCGGACGCTCAGTGAAACGCCGAAAGGCAACTTGGAGTGGCTTGCAGCCACTTCGAAAGCTGGCGCACCTGGCCGACTGGCTGCCGCAGAACCGCCTTTTTCAACAGAATCGACCGAAAGCAGCCGATTCCGGCGTCCGTTTTAGAGGCCGGAGTTGTTAGTGCGAGGGGTGCGACTGGCCAATTTCTGAAGCAGTTCGTCGCTGCTGCAGAGTCGGCCACTCTCTATGTCTTTGTCACCCATGCTGAGCAGTTTCACCAGTGCGATTGCCTCGTGGGTTTGTTGATACTGCTCGTAGGACTGAACGACCATCGTGGGAAGGCCGTTCTGGGTGATGCAAAGCGGTTCGTCGAGATCCAGTGTTGCTGCGTGCTGCTTGAGGTAGCTGATCGTTTGGATACGCATTTGCAGAGCTCCCGCGAAAGCAAACTGAAGCCTGAAAATAGACGGAATTTCAATCCACGGCGCGCTCAACTGACAGCAGGATCTCTGGATGGCCCCGTTGCTGGGGGCCATTGGCAGCATGGCGATGGCCGTTTTCTTTAGCTGTTAAGGCTGGTTTAGCTGGACAGCTAATCATGCGTTTTTAGCTAACGATTAGGGCGAATGACTAGACTTGCTGGCAGCGAATCAGTCGGTCAATTGGGCCTTGCCGACCAGAAGCGGTTGGGGCTAGGACCACGCGAGTGAGATCTCGCTGTGGGGTTCTAGGGGCCCCAGAGAAGCAACTGCCAGACCGGCGATGTTGCGCTATCAAGATTCCAACTTGGCATTCAGAACTGAACCACCCTTTGTACGGTAACCAGGAAGGAACCTGGGTCCTTTAGCGACTACTGGAAGGGCTCGGCGCATCCCTACCTCGACGAGATTAGCGGATGCGTTCAGCCCAGACCGATTCGTCATCATCGATATTGATGAGCTTTCCATCGCAAGCCACGATGTCCGTGGTGGGTAACCAAAGGCTGGAGTCGACAGTGTCGACATCGTCTACGAGCCAGACGGAACCGTCCTCGAGAGTGACTACCTCGCCGTTGCCTTCAACGGAGTTGATCCAGTGGTCGGCCTCACAGCCGGATGTGTAGCGCGGGGCGTACCCGACACGGGGCTTCCCAAGGGACGCTGCTGGCTGTGCCTCCCGCACGCGGGTCTCAGCCGCGGCAACCTGTTTCGCCTCATCTAGGGTGAGTTTCGCGTTGTTGCACAAGGTGGGGAATTGTCCGGTCAGGCAGATGCGAAGGTTCTCAGCATGCTCGGCGTTCTCAACCTGCTTCGCCTCGGCCGGATTGAGCATTGCCCTGTTGCAGAGGTTGGGAAATTGCCCAGTTAGGCAAGTGCGAAGGTTTGCATCATGCTCGGCAGTGGCAACCTGCTTGGCCTCGGCCGCTGAGAGCGTCGCTCTGTTGCAGAGGCTAGGGAACTGTCCAGTAAGACAGGTGCGAAGGTTTGCACCATGCTCCGCCTGATCTACCGCCTGACGTTCAGATGATGACAGCCACTCATGGCGGCAGAGATTCGGGAACTGCCCAGAAAGACAAGTGGCGAGATTCTGGGCCCGTTGCTGGTCGGTCTCGGCGATTGAGCCAGGGCTCACGAGCATGGTCGCAAGCGCAATAGACAGGTGGCGAAGGATGGGGAGTCGGTACCACATGTATTGGCTCCTACAGAGAACTGCCGTCTGCGGAAGCACGCCCCCCGCCTTGATCCCGCTTATTGGCATCGTAGGGTGAAGCCCGTGTGGCATGCTGATCCAAATCATGAGATTTTGCTCACTTCCAGCACAGATGACGAACGGCGGGAGCCGCAATTGCGCGAGGGGCAATCCCGCCCCAGACGCGAATTTTGGCGGGCTATACGTTGCGGTGATGAGCTCCTGCCGAACTTCGGAGCTTATGTTCCAGAGTCACTGTGGGGTCCTTCTGAGAGGTGATTCGAGCGTCCAAGTCGAAGCCATGGCTTTCAGCGAAGGCCCGCTGGAATTAGGGATCAAGAAGTGACAGCTAAGTGGAACCGCGCCTACTAATAGATCGATGCTCATGGCAATGCCATACCGGCCTGGTGCGATAGGCCCTAGACAGGGCCTGCTGCTCAAATCAGTATTAAGCGACGTAACCGATTGAGAGAAGAGTTTCCCTAAAACTCAATAAGCTTCAGACAAGGCCGTGCGGAAGGGCACCTATTGGCATGTATTTATGGTGTAATAGTCACACCATTTTCGAAGAACAAGGTCGAAATTACATGTCGAAACTCGCTGAATTTAAGGCTCTGGAAGCGCAGCTGGCAGAACAGTTGAAGCAACTGGATGCACTGAAGAACGATGACGGCCTCAAGCGTGAGATCGAGTTCGAAAGTAAGCTACGCGCTCTGATGGCTGAATATGGCATGAGCCTCCGCAGCATCATCAACCTACTAGACCCTCAACCGGTTTCTAAGTCTGAGCAAAAGCCGACTGTCAATCGTCGCGAACGCCAAGTCAAGAGCTACAAGAATCCACATTCGGGCGAAGTCGTTCAGACGAAGGGCGGCAACCACAAAGTGCTGAAAGCATGGAAGGCTGAATTTGGTTCAGATGTAGTAGAAGGTTGGCTGCAGTAACCACCCACGCCCACAGAGTTTTCTCAAAGCTAAGCCGCTCCTAGAGCGGCTTTTTATTTCAGCCACAGTCACCAGTTTGGCCGGAAACAATTGAAAGGCTTCGCCACTTGGTCGGCTGAGGAAAAGGCGCCCTCGCGTAGGCTTGCGAGGTTTCCTAGCTCACCTCTACCTACGTACGGCCCTCTGCTCAGGCGCGGCAGCTCTCAGATCCAAGTTGCTTGCCAGGGGTAACGCCTGAGGTTCTTCGCAAAGGCGCGCTTGGTCGCCTTAGGTAGAAACTGCGCTAGGGATAAGCTACGTTGAAAGCTGACCATAACCTCCACGCCTCGGGCGGGAACTTTCCCGTACTGCGCACCAGAGGGTTTATTATTTGCCGTAATGAATAAGTTCCGATGAGGAGGTAGTCATATGACAGTGCCTCATGAACGCACACGAGCGGTCATACAGACCGGAGAATTTCTAAAGCAGTTAGAAGGGGACTCATCGATCAGCGAAGAGATGCGCTGCATGGCGTCTCAGTTGTTAAGGCATTACCCAACTCGGGGCGAGGTACTTTTACAGGGAGCATTCGAAGAACACCTTTCGAAAAAATTTATAATCTCTCCTTTTTTTAGTTCAACACTATCTTACCAGCACCCTGACATTAGCCTAAAACACCGCAGCTTGCGTAGCCTTTGCAAAAGAATGGCAGCCCTCTTAGTGAGCCATTGTAGATAGCCTCATCTTTCAATCAAGAATCCTCAATTACCACAGTTGAGCCCCGGACATCCGACAAGAATTCAACTATCCTAACAATTAACAGGCTCGCCCAACTCACTTCGGCTGTACCATGTATGCAAGAATATTCGGAGCCTAGTTTAGAAGCATGCGAGGACAGAAAAATAGCATGAACGCTCAGGGCACTCGACCTGGCATGACCCAATGATTATCGACTCCAAGTGAACGAAAATATTCTATCGAAATAGAGTCACCCTCACAGAGAGCATTCACTGTTACCCCAAGGTAACCTAGGATTCCTGATACATATCTATAATTCATGCCAGATGCCTCTATAAAGCGCACCTTATTCACTGATTCACCCTGCAACCTAAGTTCACTCGCAGTCCAGAGAATCCTTTTCAAACGATAGTAGTCCACACTCTCGACCAATTGATTTAGCAACTTATAGGAAGATTCATACCTGCGCAATATCGAAAGTTCATCATCAACGTTACAGCCTCTGAGTAGCACCGCCTTTGACAGGCGCTTTGGAAATCCACCTTCCGCTCGCACTGCCAATGCATTATTGAATATGATCTCGCGGAGCTTCCCATCATCCAAATGCACACGATAAGAGCTTCCTAATTTGTCCTTTCCAGAATTATCAGCCTCAAACTCCCCAGCATACGAATAAAACTTATCAGCCTCCTCAAACAATCCAAAACAAATAAGCAAAAACCTAACAAGAGGAAATTTACCCATGCGACTTTTACCAATACTCACAACCCTTTGCGACGAACCAGCACCATCTATGCCATCGACAAAGCCAACTCCATACCGCTCTACCAGAGCAAAATAAAAGTCATTCAACGAAACCTTATTAACTCGATTTCCGTACAGCTCAGAATATTTTTTTACAACCAACCTATACATATTATCAAGAGAAAGTTCGCCGCCACGGATCAACAAATCGTGGGCAAATAATGCAAGCTCTCGTTCACCCGGGCCAGATGAACTTGAGGCAGCCTCAAGAATCGACGTGCCGCAACTGCAGTCGTCAGATAGATTTGGCAATGCCTTCCTCTCTGAGTGAAACTTCAACCCACAGCCCTGGCATTGATCAATCAAATCCACCCCATGCTTCCAACATACTCTCACCCCAGGAATTTGGTGAGACCTGTGCCAATATACAACTCCAAACTCCTCTAAATCGGAGACTGCACATACCTGGCAAATCTTCGTCATTGCATCGGAACCGGCCCGATGTCTATTACTTCCCACAGCATTGACAGCAAGGACTTTGTACAACGGCTCCAATGTTAGATTACAAAATTTCGTTCGTACATTATGCGGCACAATAGCATCTTGCATCCCTTTAGACTGAGGCGGAAGAACACAATCAAGAAGCACGTGACGCCTACCAAATATCTGCATAATTGAAGCAGAATATTCAATATTTCCTGAGATTCTATGATACCGCGAAACCACTGACCTAGCGGTCTCATCTGGTAATGGCTCTGGAAAAAAGTAAGCTTTGCCAGTGCTAACCAAAACACCCTCCCAAATTCAGGTTTAAACTTATCCGATATCAGTTCACAGCCTAACTTATGCCTCCCACCCAAAGCCCCCTTCTGCGAGCAAAGTCAGATGTGGACTCCTGCACCGACGCCAATGCAGCTACGCATCTAGGTAAGCGGTTGGCGTAATACAATATATTTCGAGACAATCCAAGCTCTCTTAATATCGTCCCAGCCGTCAATCGAACCGGCAGTCCACCTCTGGACTTTATCAGTTCGGCGATAGAGATAATTAATGCTGATAACTCGATATCGCGCTGCTCCCATTTTGCAACTGAGTAGCCTTTTCTTCGACCAGGTTTATTGGACGCTCCCCGTTGTGTCAACCACTCTCTGTCATGTTTCAGAAGCCACTGGTACGAGCGCCTTTTTGACGAGTATTGATCATCACCTTTCAAATACTCCGCTCGCCGCCGGTCTACTTCGAGCTGAGTAATTTCCTTCCTAGGATAGTTCCGCTTATTCTTTGCTGATGGCCTATCAATCACACTATCAACGGAGGAAAGCTCTTGCCTGAAAACCAGACTTTCTTCGGCAATACTAATCCCAAGAATCTCCCACAAGACCAAATACTCTAGCGGGTAGCGGTAACGATACGGAGCTCTTAATACTTCCAGAATCCACGTAGGAAGCGCGCCAGTTACAGCAGGATGGAGAAATTGAAACTCGTAACCATGAGGCACAGATTCGAAAAATTCAGATACCCTACGTGCAAGTTTTTTAGAGCTCACACAACCTTTAAAAATAAGACCAAGGCACTCGCACGCACGCCTGGTTAAATCATGCGCGTAGCTCAGAGAAAAAAGTTCGGTATCACTGAAAAGAAGAGTTGACGAATTTTCTGAAACAGAAGAGAGAAATCCCCAGAAGCCTTCAACATCAATTCCCTTACTAGCGTCAGCTAAGCAGGAGTCATCTGGTAAGAACAGGCGACGTTGATCCTTGGCCAGCCAAATCCCGTCGACGCATACAAGAGGTTGTTTGTGCATCGGACAAATCCACACGCCCGGCAACTGATGTACTCGGTGCCAATAGGACTGTCCCCACGTACAAAGGTCCTCTGCACCACATTGAGAGCAGTAGCGTGGTAGAGCCTGTCCTCGTACGTGTGCATACCCCAATCCTTGACCTCCACCACTGCGCCGCAAGCCCCCCTTAATTCGCTCGTGCCAAATATCAACTTGAGTTCCTAGCAAAAAGCGCCTTATATAATTATACGCAGTATGGAATTGAATTAAATTCTCTACAGAATAAACTTCAACGCCTTGCGCGCGATCGGAAAACTTTTTCAAAAATGAGGGAGTATCATGAAACGCATTGCACGTCATTTCACCAGTGAGTTCTTCTAAGCTGCGCCTATAACTACCATGGCCAGAAAGCTTATGATAACGAGAAAAAATGCTATGCAAAGTTTCGTCGGGGAATGGTGCGGGCAACCACCTCAGACACCGCCCAACGTCTTTGCCAGACATAAATCTAATCAAACTCCTCAAGATCATTAACAACTAGCCCACGAGCCTTGAAGTCTTCCAGAGGTGTATCACTCCCCCTCTTTACCGAATGATCCCTAGTAGACGAACTAGCAGATAGGGAACCCTGTTCTACTAACGACTCAGGCGCCCCGAGGTTTCTAACAACACTCAGAAGTTCGCGTCCAGAGGGTACCCATGCCATCATTGTATTAATTTGCTCATCCGTGGGCAGTAGGTCCTCAAAACAGAGCATCTTCCTTGGATCATTACTCCTCAGTGCATCTAACGCGGGCTCAAGAATTTTCATCCTATTGCTCGCCACATGACGCAGAACGTCCTCGCTGAGGCTATTTACTCCATTTTGGATGGCGTACCTCTGGCTCAACACCAATAACTTAATCAAAAAATCTACCACCCCCTGTGTTAGGTCATAAAGAACACTACAGATATTTTCTGTTAGAGCGGTCGGGGTGGGGAGCCATTGGTACTCCCAGACTTTGTCCAGCAGAAGTTCGCGCCATACGGGATCGTCCCTTTCAAACCGATCAAACCTGAAGCAGTTTCCGGAAAATCTGCGCGCTATACGCATCTCCTTACTGAAAAGACTCAGCATTGAGTTATTCCCAATTACTACGATTGGAATTCCAACGGTATTAACAAGCGTGACAAAGAAACTCAGCATCTTCTCTGCGCCACCAGCCTTGGCGCGGTTTAGATTTTGCAGTTCATCAATAAACAAGGCTCCCACATAGAAGGTACTTGCGACAAGCTTCATCCCGCGGACCATGTAATCGATTGAACTTCTTTTGCTGTACATTTCCCCATAATGAGGTTCGCCTAGCGCCTCATCAACAGCATCAAAGAAAGAAAGACAAAGACCCTTCAGGGTTCCATCGAACGGACAATCCATATGTAAATATACAATTTGTGCATTAAAAAACGATCTATCATGGTACTGCCTGTGGAAGATCACCTGCGGGTACTCGGAAAGTAGCATCTTCAATGCAGTAGTTTTCCCCATTCCGCTTAGTCCAACTATTGTGATGGTGGATGCAGTAGATCTTAATGGACTGGCGTCCTCCTTTCCGGTCGACACCGCATTCAAGTGTCTAGTAGTCAAAGCGCAAATTGGATTTCTGCCGACGTAGCCACGTCTAATCAATTCGGAGATAGCTTGAGCCAGATCGATATGTAACGGCAAACCTACTGTCAGATCATATAGACGCTGCATACAATGAAGGCGCAGGTGCCCTTCCATATTCCGTTCTTCCAGCGGTAATACAGGGTAGTTGCCAAGTGAAAGTGCTACATCTTCCATACTTCTAATCGGAGGAAGAGCCTCGATTAGAGGATTCCCCTGATATTCAGGAATCGGGGATGCTAGATATGTAGCCGATACGCGAGCAATAGACATTTAGGTCTGACCTCTCTTAAGCAAGTCGATAGCTCTCCTTACCGAAAGGTTTACTACGTTTGAAGCTCCGATCTTTGAAGGAGACTCCTGGCGCTCATCTGCCCGCAGTCCTTCAGGAACCAGGGTATTCTCACGTTCCAGAAGCATTTCAGCTTTTCTATTAGCCGAAATATTCGAAGTTCGTTCAGCCTTTGTTTTTGGTTTCGTGCTTCTTTTCTTCGCCGAGGCCGCCGCCTTCACAACTTGATCATTAAAATAATCCAGCTTAACCTGCTCATTTAGCTTTGACTCTCGCTGCTCGGCGCTAACCGACTTATAAACCGCAAACATATCTACAACTTCTTCAACCCTAAAGCCTTTGAACCTATTATCGCTAGGCACCAAAGTACAACGAACAAACTCCCCATCAGTATTTTTTATCCAAACATGCCAACTGCAGTTCGGATCATACCAAGCAGTAACGCTAGTCACACCTTTGCTTCTGGCTCTCTCTAACCATTGCTGCTCGATAGCCAAATTGCAGATGTAGCGCATCCCGTTAACTTCTATGCCGCCAGCTTTAATTTTCGCCTCGCTCCGGGGCAATAGATTAAGATATATAAGCTGTGCAGGTAGACGTTTTGAGTCAATCCTCTGATTCCTCAGCGACCATGACCATATACTTATTGGCGTTGGCTCAACTTCTGCGCCTATCATTTCATTTGTGAGAAGGATAGGATTTCTGAAGGTCTTATTATGAAATAGTGCGGCCCTGATAATTATCCTAGTAAATTCTCTTAGAGTCAGAGTTGCATCCTGTCGATAGTCTCTCTCTCCCCGTTCCCGCTCATTCGCTCTCCCGAGAACAGCACCGGGAATCCAGTGAATTGATATATTGTTGTTCACAATACGGAAATATTGCTCAACTACCGCCTTCCAGTCTGGTCGGAATGGCGGAGCAACTGCTATATCAACACCAAGGCCATCCACAATCCCCTGAGCAGCCTCACCGTTAAGTTCACCGCGATCCACTAGTATTTCATATGGAAGATGGTGACATGGCCACTCTTCTGGTTCGATACTGATTCCGTACTCCGCACAGAATGTCTGTTTATCTGTAAACGCGTTGTAAAGAGCGTGTCTTGCACTGTTCCAACTTGGCCCTTCGAGAGCAACATGTAAACCAACCACCATGCGTGAACATGTATCAATCACCGCATATATAACTGGCCTACCAATTACCCAGCTTCTGTTGAACTCACTAACAAGGTAGATGTCACCGATCGTTGCATCTACCTCGTACCGATGCCCAGGGCCATGCAGATTATCCTGCGCCCTGCCACGAAGTGCGCGCATATCCTTCTGCCAAATTTTTTCTGACACTCGTCCTTTTTGCACATCTACATCAGAGAATAGCTTGCCTCCCCAATATTTAAACTGGTTATATGTAGGCTTCTTTCCCAACGGATAAATCTCAATACCTGGATCGTCATCAGAATACTCGGCATCAGACTCCACACATCGGTATGAGTAAAATTTTGCGAGCATCATTCTGTATGCTCTGGCCAGCTTTATCTTCCCATTTTTTGCATACAGTGAATAACCTATCCGAATACACTTCAGATCCGAATCATTTAAATCTTTTGCTTCTGTCGGAATCTTTAATCCGAGGTGAACTCTCGGCCGCCCCTGAACCTTACCCTGCCGGCTAATCTTTCGTTTCCCAGGAGCCCCGGCATTCGTACGGTTTTGTAGCAGAGCATTTCTTGTTTGGCCGTAGAACCAATATCGAAATATTAATCTATACACTTGCGACTTGTGACACCCAAGTTTTTCAACCTGTTCATTCACCAGGCGCGAAAAGACCTCGCCATAAAATATCCCGCCTCGACGACTTTCCAACGCCAGCGGCTCAATGAGGTTCCAGTTGAAATCTCGCTGAGAAACCTCATCTATTGAGAGCTGGCTCTCCTCTCGGACCATGAAAGCTGGGACAGTTTCTAACGCTACTCTCGCCGCCCCAGTCTCTAACCATTCAGCCAGGATCGAAAACTTGATCTGAGATGGTTTCCTCATTGGTTTTTCCAGCATCATCAAGTAGATGCTATCTGCCTTATCGTCTATCCACAGGACTCTGGCCATACAACGCAGATCAGGTATTTCAATCAGGGGTTCTATAATATCGTTTACCATTACGTTCATGCGCCGGCCTCCAAGTAGGTCTTTTCATTGCGCACAGCCGTCAAATCAAATTCAAACTCCGGAAGATCTAACGACCAACTTAATAACTCTGATTTCAGATCAGTTTTTATAATTTTCTCCCACAAGAGGTTCAGGTATATCCGTCTACAGCCCACTAGCGGAACAAAAACCTTTTTACTGACATGTTTCAACGCTTGATCTATTGTCCAGTCACGATCCAAACACTCGCTTAGCTCATGTAGAAATCTTCTCTGAATGACGTAGCTCTTTAGTTCAGGCTCGACAATCGCCCCTCTCTTAATCCATTCGAGATTTCGCGCAAAATAATTCTCGAACAAGACTTCCTTGGTCACTAACTTCCAATCCACCCCTCGACCTTCCCAGAAGACTTGTTCAATTTTAAGTTTTTCATCTATACGTCTAGCTTTCGCACCATACAACTCAGAGTCTTCCTTAACAGTTCGCGCTTTAAGTACCTCTCGACCTGACGAATCCACTTTCGTAATCAGAAAGTCTGTCGTCATTACATAATTCAGCTGTGTCCCTGTGAATTTTGGGTGCGCATATCCTAACGAAAGAGCTGCTGCTTCAGTCTCTTTAGTCGGCAGAAGAGGAAACTGCTCTCTGATATCGACAACAGACTTAGCGAACTCGAGAGTTAAAAAGTAAAAGTATTCGTTTTGGGAGAATAATTGATATATGCGCGGAACCGTCAAACCGAGGGTCTTCTTCGACTGTCCTTTAGATGGGACGTCACGCACGCGGAGCCAAGGCTTGTAATCCAATCCTGCTCCCTGCCCATAACCATCCCGTATCGCGCGATCAATATCGGCTTCGGTCCGGAATCGGCGCCTACTCACTTCGTTACCTCCTATGCCCTCGAGATCAAGCATCCGAGCACAGCAGCACGTCCGTAGAAGGAGCAGTGAGATCACTCGTCCTTGCGGGGCCGAGCTTGAACTGGCCCGGAGCGGATGAGTGGAGAGGTTATCTGTAGGGTTTAACCCTCGTCGGAACCATTTCTCAAATTATATTCCCAATTCTCACAATATATTCCCAATTCTCAAAATATATTCCCAAAAAACAGGGGGGAAGCGAACCGACTAGCCGCCGTTCGACCGCACGATGTCGAAAAAGGTCTCGATGATGCGCCGCGAACCCTGCTCGCGCAGGCACACCAGCGTCTCCGTCATGCGCTGCAGGCAATCGCGGACCGGCAGCACATGCACGTTGGCGCTGGCACCCACCTCGGCCGCCGAAACCAGCCCCACGCCGAGGCCCGCAGCAACCATCTCGAAGGTCGCCTCGCGGCCTTCCACCTCGATGGCCGGGCGAATGGCGATACCGGCGCGGCGCATCTCTTCCTCGAGAATCTGCCGGGTCATGGAACCGCGCTCGCGCAGCACCATCGGCATGTCTTCGAGGTCGGCGAGCACGATGGAGTCCCGCGCGGCCCAGGGATGCGAGTGGGCGACGAAAGCCACCAGTGGGTCACTGCTCAGCACCTGAGTGATCAGGCTGTCGTCTTCGACCACCCGACCGAGCAGCGCGAAGTCCGCCTTGTACTCCTGCAACCGGCGCAGGCACTCGTCGCTATTGCCGGTGACCAGGCTCACGCGGATGCCGGGAAAACGCTCGCAGAAGCGCGCGATATGCCCCAGCAGGTGCACCGGCGAGTCCACCGCCAGGGTCAGGCTGCCGGTTTCCAGCGCCCGCGAGGTGGACAGCAACTCCTCGGCTTCGCCCTCGGCGGCGAACAGCCGCTGGGTGATGGCCAGCAGCCGCTCGCCCAGGTCGGTCAATTGCACCGAGCGTTTGTTGCGGTGGAACAGCAGGATGCCGAAGCGCTCCTCCAGCTTGCGCACCTGGTCGGAAACCGCTGGCTGGCTGAGGAAAAGTGCCTCGGCCGCACGGGTGAAATTGCCGTGCACCGCCACGGCGTGGAAGGCCTTGAGCTGTGCCTGGGAAACCGCCATTCGCCTGCTCCTCGATAAATAAGCTCAACTTATTTTTGAAATACTATAAATCGATTTTTTTTATTTCTAGGGAATTGGTTTTATCTCTCCATCGCAACGCGCCCTCACCAGAACAACGCTGGAGACGACCATGACCAAAGCCGAATTCCCCACCAACACTCAACCGCTGGCGGCCCCCGCCCTCGGCGAGCCCTACCTGCTGACTCCCGGCCCACTGACCACCTCCAAAGCCACCAAGGAAGCCATGCTGCGTGACTGGGGCTCGTGGGATGGCGCCTTCAACCTGGTGACCGCCGAAGTGCGCCAGGAACTGCTGTCGATGGCCGGCGTGCAGGACGACAGCTTCGCCTGCGTGCCCCTGCAAGGTAGCGGCAGCTTCTCGGTGGAAGCCGCCCTCGCCACCGCCATTCCCCGCGATGGCAAGTGCCTGATCCTGATGAATGGTGCTTACGGCCAACGCGCCGCCAAGACCCTCGATTACCTTGGCCGCGCTTACATCACCCTGGACAAGGGCGACTACCTGCCGCCGCAACCGGATGAAGTGGCCGCCCTGCTGAAGGCCAATCCGGACGTCACCAACGTCTTCCTGGTCCACTGCGAAACCAGCTCCGGCATCCTCAACCCGCTGCGCGCAATCGCCGACGTGGTGAAAGCCCACGGCAAGAGCCTGATCGTCGACGCCATGAGCTCCTTCGGCGCCGTACCGCTGACCGTGAATGAAATCGCCTTCGACGTGCTGGTGTCTTCCGCCAATAAATGCATCGAAGGCATCCCAGGCTTCGGCTTCGTGATCATCCGTCGCTCGGTGCTGGAAGCCGCCAAGGGCCGCGCCCACTCCCTCGCCCTGGATATCTACGAGCAGTGGCTCTACATGGAGCGCACCGGCCAGTGGCGCTTCACCCCGCCGACTCACAGCGTGGTGGCCTTCCGCGCGGCGCTGGAACAGCACGCTGCCGAAGGTGGCGTAGCCGGCCGCCTGGCGCGCTACAGCCGCAACCGCGACGTGCTGGTCGCCGGCATGCGCGAGATCGGTTTCAAGACCCTGCTGGAAGACCAGTGGCTGTCGCCGATCATCACCACTTTCTTCAGCCCGGAGCACCCGAACTTCGAGTTCAAGCGCTTCTACGAGGAGCTGAAGGCCCGCAGTTTCGTCATCTACCCCGGCAAGCTGACCGTCGCCGAAAGCTTCCGCATCGGCTGCATCGGCCAGATCGACGAACACATCGTCCGCCAACTGCTGCGCGCCATCGCCGACTCCCTGGAAGCGATGGGCGTGGAGATCGAGCAAACGGCTGCCTAAGTCGAAAGGCCAGCCCATTCCAGGTCACCCACCGTCCTGAGACGGTTCCCGCTGCGGGTAGCGGGGCCGTGGTGCGGTGACCTTTTTCTGAAACATTTCCGTAGTAAACCGACCGCTCGGCCACGCCGGGCAGGAGCCAAGACCAACGCCGAATCTCATCCACCAGCCTGACGCCACGACCGCTGCCATCTGACCAAGGTCGTGCGTTTAGACAGCCCAGCAGCAAAACAACAACAACCTCCCTATTTGCACTGTCCGGCATACCCACACGGGGTCAGAAAACCATGAACAACAACGCAGGCGCCTTGCACAGCGGCTGGAAGTCCCTCCAGCGCTGGCGTGTCCAGATATTCCTCATCACCTGGCTGGCCTACGCCGCCTTCTACTTCACCCGGAAAGCCTTCTCCGTCGCCAAGCTCGGCATTGGCGAAGACCCGAACTTCGAACTCGACAAGGCCGCGATGGCCAACCTCGATGCCCTCTACCTGGCCGCCTACGCCGTGGGTCAGTTCACCTGGGGCATCTTCGCCGACCGTTTCGGTCCACGCGTGGTGGTACTCGGCGGTCTGGTGATTTCGGCCCTGGTAGCCGTTGTCATGGGCACCTTCGCCACCCTGCCGATCTTCGCCACCTGCATGGTGGTCCAGGGTCTGGCGCAGTCCACCGGCTGGTCGGGTCTGTGCAAGAACATCGGGAGCTTCTTCGCCACCGGCGAGCGCGGTCGTGTCCTGGGTTACTGGAGCACCTGCTATGCGTTCGGCGGCCTGGTCGCCACCCCCTTCGCCGGCTGGTGGGCCTACGAGGTGTTCCATGACTGGCGCATGGCGTTCCTCTCCAGCGCCCTGGTGGTGGGCGTCGTCGCGGTGCTGTTCTATTTCCTGCAACGCAACAAGCCCGAAGATGTCGGTCATGCACCGGTCGAAGAGGAAGCCAGCACCAACGGGCCGCGTGAAGGCCACTGGGTCGCCCTGCGCAAGGTGCTGAAAAACCGCACCGTGCTGGTCCTCGGCCTCGCCTACTTCCTGTTGAAGCCAGCGCGCTACGCCATCCTGCTGTGGGGCCCGGTGATCGTCTACGAACGCATGCCGGCCATTGGCAAGGTCGCCTCGGCCATCGTGCCCACCGCCTTCGAGCTGGCTGGCCTGGTGGGTCCGATCCTGATCGGCCTCGCTTCGGACAAGCTCTTCGGTGCCCGCCGCATGCCGGCCTGCGTGTTCAGCCTGATCGCCCTCACCGTGTGCCTGGCGCTGTTCGTCCCGGCCATGCAGAGCGGCAGCCTGTACCTGGTGGTCGGCCTGCTGTTCATGATGGGCATGACCCTTTACGGCCCGGATTCGATGATCAGCAGCTCCGCCGCCATCGACTTCGGTACCCAGGAAGCCGCCGGCACCGCAGCGGGCTTCGTCAACGGCTGCGGCTCGGTGGGCGCCATCCTCGGCGGTCTGCTGCCGGGCTACTTCGACACCAACACCGTATTCGTGGTGTTCACCGCCGCGGCGCTACTGGCCAGCCTGATGCTGGTGCCCTTCTGGAACAGCCGCCCGCAACCCTTGAAAGCGCCGGAAAGCTTCCCGGCAACCGGTCAACCGGCCCTGGCCGGCGCCAAGACCTGAATTCCCTTAGCCACTGCAATCCGCTGGAGTCATCACCATGCATTACAAGCAACCCACCCAACTGCAAGCCGTCATCCTCGACTGGGCCGGCACCGTCGTCGACTTCGGTTCCTTCGCGCCGACCCAGATCTTCGTCGAGGCCTTCGGTGAGTTCGGCGTCGCCGTCTCCCTGGAAGAAGCTCGCGGCCCGATGGGCATGGGCAAGTGGGACCACATCCGCACGCTCTGCGACATCCCGGCCATCGCCGAACGCTACCGCGCCGCCTTCGGCCGCCTGCCCACGGACGATGACGTCACCGCCATCTACGAACGCTTCATGCCGCTGCAGATCGAGAAGATCGGCCTGCACTCGGCGCTGATCCCCGGCGCCCTCGACGCCATCGCCACCCTGCGCGACAAGGGCCTGAAGATCGGCACCTGCTCCGGCTACCCGGCCGTGGTGATGGCCAAGGTGGTGGAGCTGGCCCGCGAGAACGGCTACACGCCGGACTACGTGGTGGCCACCGACGAAGTGCCCAACGGCCGTCCGCACCCGGCGCAGTCCCTGGCCAACGTGATCGCCCTCGGCATCAACGACGTGGCCGCCTGCGTGAAGGTGGACGACACCTGGCCGGGCATCCTCGAAGGCCGCAGCGCCGGCATGTGGACCGTGGCCCTGACCTGCTCGGGCAATGCCCTGGGCCTGACGTACGAACAGTTCAAGGCGCTGCCGAAAGACAAGCTGGACCAGGAGCGTGCGCGCATCGGCCAGATGTTCGAAGGTTCCCGCCCGCATTACCTGATCGACACCATTGCCGAGCTGCCGGCGGTGATCGACGACATCAACAAGCGCCTGGCCCGTGGCGAGATGCCCCAGTCCAGCTGATTGGAAGCGGGGTCAGCCGTCGGCCCCTCCCCCGGCGGGCAAGGATGCCCGCACCTCTCATGAAAAAGCCCGGCCCTCGCAAAGGGGCCGGGCTTTTTTATTTCTGTGAGGGCGAATTTATTCGCCAAGGGATGCGCAGTGTCCCCTGCAAGCCCAAAGGCCGGCCCTGCGGTCCGGTCAGCGATTGAAATCGCCCCCACAAACAAGCAGCAGCCCGCAGCCTCCAGCGGGGCTCGAACCCTGTGGGGGCGAATTCATTCGCGAAGGGAAGCGAAGCATCCCCCTGCAATCTCGA
>NZ_SSOL01000077.1:0-4540 GCF_029871275.1 Pseudomonas sp. BN414 | reverse complement strand
GGGGGCGAATTCATTCGCGAAGGGAAGCGAAGCATCCCCCTGCAATCTCGAAGGCCGGCCCTGAGGTCCGGTCAGCGATTGAAATCGCCCCCACAAGAAGCAGCATCTCGCAGCCTCCAGCGGAACCCGAACCCTGTGGGGGCGAATTTATTCGCGAAGGGAAGCGAAGCATCCCCCGGCAATCTCGAAGGCCGGCCCTGAGGTCCGGTCAGCGATTGAAATCGCCCCCACAAACAAGCAGCAGCCCGCAGCCTCCAATGAGACTCGAACCCTGTGGGAGCGAATTCATTTGCGAAGGGAAGCGAAGCAGCCCCCTGCATTCCCGAAGGCCGGCCCTGCGGTCCGGCCAGCGATTGAAATCGCCCCCACAAACAAGCAGCAGCCCGCAGCCTCCAGTGAGACTCGAACCCTGTGGGGGCGAATTCATTCGCGAAGGGATGCGCAGCGTCCCCCTGCAAGCCCAAAGGCCGGCCCTGCGGTCCGGTCAGCGATTGAAATCGCCCCCACGAAGAGCAGCAGCCCGCAGCCTCCAGTGAGACTCGAACCCTGTGGGAGCGAATTCATTTGCGAAGGGAAGCGAAGCATCCCCCTGCATTCCCGAAGGCCGGCCCTGCGGTCCGGTTGGCGAATTGAATTCGCCCCCACAAACAAGCAGCAGCCCGCAGCCTCCAATGAGACTCGAACCCTGTGGGGGCGAATTCATTCGCGAAGGGAAGCGAAGCATCCCCCTGCAATCTCGAAGGCCGGCCCTGCGTTTCGGTTGGCGAATGAATTCGCCCCTACAACAGTTCCGCGACGCCTAACCCCGCGTCGC
The DNA here is from genome assembly GCF_029871275.1 of Pseudomonas sp. BN414. Lineage (NCBI taxonomy): Bacteria > Pseudomonadati > Pseudomonadota > Gammaproteobacteria > Pseudomonadales > Pseudomonadaceae > Pseudomonas > Pseudomonas sp. BN414. Next base: position 3,726 of record NZ_SSOL01000077.1, on the reverse strand, counting down.
GATAGCGTGCTTGCGCAGCTTCCGATACAGGGTATTGCGGCTGATGCCGAGCTGCTCGGCGGTGCGGGTCATGTGCCAGCGCTGGCTGTCCAGCGCATTGAGCAAGGCGGTGCGCTCGGCGTCGCCCAGTGGGCTCGCCACCGGCTCCGGTACGACGACCGTGGGCGCCGCTCGTAACACCTCGCGCGGCAGGTCTGTCATGCGAATGATGCCGTCCTCGCACAGCGCCGCCAGGGTCCGCAGCACGTTACGCATCTGCCGCACGTTGCCCGGCCAGTGATAGTCGAGCAGTGCCTGGCGAGCCTCTTCGGTGAGGACGATACGCATCCCGCGTGCCTCATCCGCCAGCAGGTAGTGCAGCAGCTCCGGCTTGTCGCTGCGATCGCGCAGGGGCGGCAGGTCGAGGACCAGGCCGTTGAGGCGATAGAAGAGGTCCTCACGGAAGCCTCCGCTGCGTACCCGCTCCTCCAGCTCGCGGTGGGTGGCGCTGATGATGCGTACATCGACCGACAGCGGCTCGCCGCCGATGGGTACTACCTGGCGCTCCTCCAGCACCCGCAGAAGGCGGGTCTGCAGCGCCAGCGGCATATCACCGATTTCGTCAAGGAACAGGGTGCCGCCGTCGGCCTGCTGCAGCTTGCCGCGCATGCCTTCCTTGCGGGCGCCGGTGAAGCTGCCGCCGCGATAGCCGAACAGCTCGCTCTCGATCAGGGTTTCCGGAATCGCCGCACAGTTCAGCGCCACGAAGGGCTGCTCGGCACGGGAGCTGGCCTGGTGCAATGCACGGGCGAAGGCCTCCTTACCGGAACCTGTTTCGCCATTGATCAGCACCGGCACATCGCGTTCGTACACGCGCAACGCCCGGCGGAAGTCGTTCTGCAGTGCAGCATCGCCCAGGCAGATACCCGGGCGCGTGGGCTTCGGCGGCTCCAGCGGAATCGGTTGCGGAATGCTGCGCGATTCGCCGCGCAGGGCCGCGAACAGGGAGCGGCCATTGCGCGTACGCAGCGGCCAGCTCGTCACCGGCTGCGGGGTAGCGCGACCGAGCAGATCGTCGAGGCGGCAATCGAAGAAGGCTTCCACGGGCTGGCCGATCAGGCGTTCACGAGGCACGCCCAGCAGGTTGATCGCGCTCTGGTTCACCGCACTGACACGCCCTTCCCCATCGAACGCCAGCAGCCCTTCGCTGAACAGGCCGATGTACTCGGCCTGCAAGTGGAAACGCAGCAGCCAGTTGCCTTCGAAACGGCGCAGGAAATAGCAGCTCTCGATCATCTTCGCCGAGAGGTTGACCAGCGCCATGGTGTGGAATTGGCTCTGGCGCGAAACATCGTGCCGCGCGGAGGACACATCCAGCACCGCCATCAGCTCGCCCTGCGGGTCGAACACCGGGCTGGCGGAGCAGGTGAGGCCGGTATGGCGGCTGCGGAAATGTTCGTCCTGGTGGATGGTCAGCGCCTGGCGCTCCACCACGCAGGTGCCGATGCCGTTGGTGCCCTCGCTGGACTCGCTCCAGTCGGCGCCCAACCAGAGCCCGGCGCGTTCGAAGGCGGGTCTTTCGGCATGGGCGGTGACACAGTTGAGGATCACCCCGCGGGCGTCGGTCAGCAGCACCGCGTGGCCGGCCCCGGAGAGTTGCCGGTAGAGATTGTTCATCTCGCCGTTGGCCACTTCCAGCACCTGCTGCATGCGCTCGCGGCATTCGAGCATGCGGCCGTGCTCCAGCACCGTGGGCGCCACCGGCTGGGAGGGATCGAGGTGGTGGTCCTCCAGGCAGCGCAGCCAGGAGCGAGCAATCGAAGGGTCGGCTGCCGGCCCACTGGCCTGTGCCTTCCCCTGTGCCAGGGTCATCACTTGTTGGGCGTGACGGCTGAGAGGATTCTGCATTGTTGTTCTTCTCCTGCGCGCTTCCGGGAGGCAGCCCGGGCCGTGGAACGGCATTCGCGTCGACGCAGCATCCTCCAGCAAAGGGGCCTTTGCAATGGCCCCCTGACCCACTGGTCACCTGCTGTGCCAGATGCGTGACAAAGTGTCACCCTCAACTGTGGCAGGCATGCCACACGTGCCCGCCAGTGCCCCAAGGGCGCGGCGCAAGAACCGCTCTGGAACGGTGCTTTCCACTCCATGGCCCAACCCTTGCTCTATGGAAGACATACGCCACCCTGCGTTATCTCCAACAAAACAAGAGACAGGAGAAACACCATGCGTTACGCCCAACCCGGTACCCCCGGCGCTGTCGTTTCCTTCAAGTCCCGCTACGGCAACTACATCGGTGGCGAGTTCGTCGCCCCGGTCAAGGGTCAGTACTTCACCAATACCTCTCCGGTGAATGGCCAGCCGATTGCCGAATTCCCCCGTTCCACTGCCGAAGACGTCGAGAAAGCCCTGGACGCCGCCCATGCCGCGGCCGATGCCTGGGGTCGCACCTCGGTACAGGATCGCTCGAACATCCTGCTGAAGATCGCCGACCGCATCGAGCAGAACCTGGAAGTCCTGGCCGTCACCGAAACCTGGGACAACGGCAAGGCCGTGCGCGAAACCCTGAACGCCGACATCCCACTCGCCGTCGATCACTTCCGCTACTTCGCCGGCTGCATCCGCGCCCAGGAAGGCGGCGCCGCCGAGATCAACGAAGGCACGGTTGCCTACCACATCCATGAACCGCTGGGCGTGGTCGGCCAGATCATCCCGTGGAACTTCCCGCTGCTGATGGCCGCCTGGAAGCTGGCCCCGGCCCTGGCTGCCGGCAACTGCGTGGTGCTGAAACCTGCCGAGCAGACGCCGCTGGGTATTTCCGTGCTGATGGAGCTCATCGGCGACCTGCTGCCGGCCGGCGTGCTCAACGTGGTGCAAGGCTTCGGCAAGGAAGCGGGCGAGGCCCTGGCCACCAGCAAGCGCATCGCCAAGATCGCCTTCACCGGCTCCACCCCGGTGGGTTCGCACATCCTCAAGTGCGCCGCCGAGAACATCATCCCCTCCACTGTGGAGCTGGGCGGCAAGAGCCCGAACATCTACTTCGAAGACATCATGCAGGCCGAGCCGGCCTTCATCGAAAAGGCTGCCGAAGGCCTGGTACTGGCCTTCTTCAACCAGGGTGAGGTTTGCACTTGCCCGTCCCGCGCGCTGGTGCAGGAATCCATCTACCCGGCGTTCATGGCCGAGGTGATGAAGAAGGTCAAAGCGATCAAGCGTGGCGACCCGCTGGACACCGACACCATGGTCGGCGCCCAGGCTTCGCAGCAGCAGTTCGAGAAGATCCTCTCCTACCTCGACATCGCCCAGCAGGAAGGCGCCGAAGTGCTCACCGGCGGCTCGGTGGAAAAACTGGAAGGCAACCTGTCTACCGGTTACTACATCCAGCCGACCCTGCTGAAGGGTCACAACAAGATGCGCGTGTTCCAGGAAGAAATCTTCGGCCCGGTGGTGGGCGTCACCACCTTCAAGGACGAAGCCGAAGCCCTGGCGATCGCCAACGACACCGAGTTCGGCCTGGGTGCCGGTCTGTGGACCCGCGACATCAACCGCGCCTACCGCATGGGCCGTGGCATCAAGGCCGGCCGCGTGTGGACCAACTGCTACCACCTGTACCCGGCGCACGCCGCGTTCGGGGGCTACAAGAAGTCCGGCGTCGGCCGCGAAACCCACAAGATGATGCTCGACCACTACCAGCAGACCAAGAACCTGCTGGTGAGCTACGACATCAACCCGCTGGGCTTCTTCTGATCC
>NZ_SSOL01000076.1:195576-307104 GCF_029871275.1 Pseudomonas sp. BN414 | reverse complement strand
GCAGCCTTTCTTACTGTCAAGCTGTTTTTCGAAATTTTCGTTTCTACTCAACCGCTTGCGCTTTCGATCCGATTCACTCTTCTCGTCAGCGGGAGGCGCATTCTACAGCGTTCAAACTCGCTGTCAACACCTCCTGTTCAGCTTCATTCGCCAGTGGCGAACCTCTCGAAGCGGAACCTTCCGACACTCTCTCCAAACATTCAACTCATTGATCTACAAGGAGTTTTGCTTGGCGACTGCGCCGGAAGTGGGGCGCATTATAGGGATGCAAAATCTGCCGTCAACAACTTTCTGAAGTCTTTTTACTCTGTAGCCAGAGATACACGCGCAAAGGACTTCTTGCCGGCCTGCAACACGTGAGTCGCACCCAGCTTGAAGACGAAGCCGCGATCCACTACCTCGCCATCTACACGAACACCACCAGCCCCCAGCAGATCACGAGCTACCGCAGCGTTCTTTACCAGGCCCGCCTTATTAAGGACGGATGCGATGGGCATATCTTCGGCAGCGGACAACTGAACCTCAGGCAGGTCGAGCGGCAGCTCGCCTTCCTTCATACGGTTACCCGCCGAACGATGAGCAGAGGCAGCGGCTTCTTCGCCATGGAAGCGAGCCACGATCTCCTCGGCCAGCTTGATCTTGATGTCGCGCGGATTGGCGCCCGCTTCTACATCGCGCTTGAACTGCTCGATCTCTTCCATGGAGCGGAAGCTCAGCAGCTCAAAGTAGCGCCACATCAGCTGATCCGGAATGGACACCAGCTTGTTGTACATGACGCCCGGCGCTTCCTGGATACCTACGTAGTTACCCAGGGACTTGGACATCTTCTTCACGCCATCCAGACCTTCCAGCAACGGCATGGTCAGGATGCACTGGGACTCCTGCCCATAGGCGCGCTGCAATTCACGCCCCATCAGCAGGTTGAATTTCTGGTCGGTACCGCCCAGCTCCACGTCCGCACGCAACGCCACAGAGTCGTAACCCTGAACGAGCGGATAGAGGAACTCGTGGATCGCGATGGGCTGATTAGTGCTGTAGCGCTTGTTGAAGTCATCGCGCTCGAGCATGCGTGCAACCGTGTACTGCGACGCGAGGCGAATGAAATCAGCCGGACTCAGCTGGTCCATCCAGGTGGAGTTGAAGGCCACCTCGGTCTTGGCCGGATCGAGGATCTTGAACACCTGGGCCTTGTAGGTCTCGGCGTTATCCAGGACCTGCTCGCGAGTCAGCGGAGGGCGGGTAGCGCTCTTGCCACTGGGGTCGCCGATCATCCCGGTGAAGTCACCGATCAGGAAGATCACCTGATGCCCCAGCTCCTGGAACTGGCGCAGCTTATTAATAAGGACGGTGTGCCCCAGGTGAAGATCAGGAGCAGTCGGATCAAAGCCCGCCTTGATGCGCAGCGGCTGGCCACGCTTGAGCTTTTCGACCAGCTCGGATTCGACCAGGACCTCTTCCGCACCGCGCTTGATCAGCGCCAGCTGCTCTTCAACCGACTTCATGACAGGACTCGTAGACCATGGATAGACAAAGGGGAACCAACCATACAAGATCGCGAACTAATTACAAGTTTTGCGCCCAGCCCCATGCCAGTCAGCGGAAGGCACCAATCCAAGGTTGCCTAGGGCGGATTTTGATTATATTTTAGGCAGTTAGTTCATATTCCAAAAACACCACACGCCATGACGCATTCAGTACCTAAAGCGCCGCCGCCATACCCGAAGAGCCACTTGCTGGCTGCAAGCGGTGTGGCTGCGCTGCTCAGCCTGGCCCTGCTGGTGTTCCCGTCTCGCGAGGTCGAGGCGAAGAAGACCTACATCAATCTGGAGCTGGAGAACGGCTCGGAGATGGTGACCCAGGAGAAGGACGATCTCCGACAAGGTCCCGCTGCCGGGGATGAGGGTCTCTCGCCATTCGCCAAGATCGAGAACCCAGCCGAGAACCAGAACAGCGCCGAGAAAGACGCGGATAAGAAGAAAGAAGTAGCTACCGCTCCCGCTACCGTACAGACGCCTACCGATCCCAGTCTCAAGACTGCGACCGTGGGCAACGGCGACACTTTGTCCACGGTGTTTGCCAAGGTCGGCCTGTCCGCCAACGTTCTGCACGACGTCCTGAACAGCAGCAAGGACGCCAAGCAGCTGAGCCGCCTGAAGGTTGGCCAGAGCTTCGAGTTCAAGCTGAACCCCAAGGGTGAGCTCGAGAAGATCAGCACCAAGCTGAGCGGTCTCGAAAGCGTTCACCTCGAAAAGACTTCCAAGGGTTACGCCTTCAAGCGTGACCTGATCAAGCCGGAGCTCCGCTCGGCTTATGCTCGCGGCGTAATCGACAGCTCCCTGTTCCTGTCCGCCAAGCGCGCCGGTCTGTCCCATGACCTGACCATGGATCTGGCCAACATCTTCGGCTACGACATCGACTTCGCCCTCGACATCCGCGAAGGCGACGAATTCGAAATGATCTACGAAGAGAAAGTGGTCGAGGGCAAGAAAGTCGGTAGCGGCGAAATCCTCGCGGCTCGCTTCACCAACCGGGGCAAGACCTTCTCTGCAGTCCGCTACGTAGACAAGCAAGGCACCGCCAGCTATCTGCGCGGTGACGGCACTGCCATGCGCAAGGCCTTCATCCGCACCCCGGTGGACTTTGCACGGATCAGCTCGCGCTTCTCCAACGGCCGCCGCCATCCGGTCCTGAACAAGATCCGCGCTCACAAAGGCGTGGACTATGCAGCACCTCGTGGCACTCCGATCAAGGCCACCGGTGACGGCAAGATCGTCCTGGCAGGCCGCCGCGGTGGCTACGGCAACGCCGTGATTATCCAGCACGGCAGCAAATACAAGACGCTGTACGGACACATGCAAGGCTTTGCCAAGGGTATTCGTACCGGTGGCAGCGTGAAGCAGGGCCAGATCATCGGCTACGTGGGCACTACCGGTCTCTCCACCGGCCCGCACCTGCACTACGAGTTCCAGGTGAACGGCGTGCACGTCGATCCGCTGGGCGTGAAGCTGCCCATGGCCGATCCGCTGATGGCCAGCGAGAAGAAGCGCTTCCTGCAAATGACCCAGCCGCTGATGGCGCGGATGGATCAGGAAAAGGCCAGCATGCTGGCCTTGAACAAGCGCTGATCCGATGCCGCGCTACCTGGGGGTGATGTCCGGGACCAGCCTTGATGGCCTGGACATCGCTCTGGTCGAACAGACCGATCGCATCGCCCTCCTCGATACCCACTACATCCCCATGCCCAGCTCGCTGCGCAGCGAGCTACTGGCACTCTGCGCCTCCGGCCCGGACGAACTGGCCCGTGCCGCACTGGCGGAGAACGGCTGGGTCGAACTGGCCGCTACCGGCATCAATGCCTTGCTGGTTCGCAACAACCTGGGCGCCAAGGACATTCGCGCCATTGGCAGCCACGGCCAGACAGTACGCCACGAGCCCGCACGCGGTTTCACGGTCCAGATCGGCAATCCAGCCCTGCTCGCTGAGCTGACCGGCATCACCGTGGTCGGCGACTTCCGCCGCCGCGATGTCGCTGCCGGCGGCCAGGGAGCACCGCTTGTGCCGGCATTCCACGAATCGCTCTTCGGAGACGCCAACAGCCACCGTGCGGTGCTCAACGTGGGTGGTTTTAGCAACCTGAGCCTTATCGAACCGGGCAAACCGGTCCATGGATTCGATTGTGGTCCGGGGAACGTCCTGCTGGATGCCTGGATTCATCTCCAGCGCGGCGACAGCTACGACCGCAATGGCGACTGGGCGGCAAGCGGTACGCTGCAACAGCGCTTGCTGGACACCCTCTCGGGTGATGCCTTCTTCACCACGCGTGGTCCCAAGAGCACCGGACGTGAGTTGTTCAATCTCGGCTGGCTCCAGTCGCACCTGGCTCGCCTTCCGAAATTCAAACCTGAGGATGTGCAGGCCACTCTGCTCGAACTCACCGCCCAGAGCATCACCGATGCCCTCCGCGCTGCGCAGTCGAAGACCGATGACCTCCTGGTCTGTGGGGGCGGGGCTCACAACGGCCAGTTGATGCTGCGCCTCGCGACCCTGCTACCCGGTACCCAAGTCCGCAGCACCGCAGATTTCGGCGTGGACCCGGACTGGGTCGAAGCCATGGCCTTTGCCTGGCTCGCACACTGCTGCCTCGAAGGGATTCCCACCAATCGCCCCAGCGTCACTGGCGCCAGGGGGCTGCGTATCCTCGGCGCGATCTACCCCGCCTGACCCGCAAACGAAAACGCCGTGCCCAAGGGCACGGCGTTTTGTTGAATTCAGACGAGGTTCAGATCGAGAAGGACGAACCGCAGCCGCAGGTGGTGGTGGCATTCGGGTTCTTGATCACGAAACGCGAACCCTCGAGGCCTTCCTGGTAATCGACTTCGGCACCCGCCAGGTACTGGAAGCTCATCGGGTCGACCACAAGGCTCACGCCGTCGCGCTCGACAATGGTGTCATCGTCAGACACGTCTTCATCGAAAGTGAAACCGTACTGGAAGCCCGAGCAGCCGCCACCGGTGACGAACACACGGAGTTTCAGGCGCGGGTTGCCCTCTTCATCGACCAGGTTCTTCACCTTGCTGGCCGCGCTATCGGTAAACATCAGGGCTGAAGGGGTGAAGGTTTCGACGCTCATGCTGCAACTCTCCCGGCTTGACGCCGCCATACTGCGCTAAGGCGAGGCATTATCCGCTTACCCTAGAAAACTGGTCAACTATTAAGCGATTTGACCCACGATCGGGATCAGAGTGCGGCGCCGGTGATACCGCTACCGGCGCCGCAGACCATCAGGGCAGCAGCGCGGCGTGGGACAGGCCCAGGCGCTCCTCGAGGCCGAACATGATGTTGAGGTTCTGCACAGCCTGGCCGGACGCGCCCTTGACGAGGTTGTCGATGACCGAAAGCACCACCACCAGGTCGCCGCCCTGGGGACGGTGGACCGCAATACGGCAAACGTTGGCACCACGGACGCTACGGGTTTCCGGATGACTGCCGGCCGGCATCACATCGACGAAAGGTTCGTTGGCGTAGCGTTTCTCGAACAGGGCCTGCAGATCGACGGTCTTGTCCGCGACATTCGCGTAGAGGGTCGCGTGAATGCCACGGATCATCGGCGTCAGGTGCGGGACGAAGGTCAGGCCGACCGCGCCACCGGCAGCACGGCGCAGGCCCTGGCTGATTTCCGGCAGATGGCGGTGCCCCTTCACGGAGTACGCCATCATGCTCTCGCCCGCTTCGCAGAACAGCGAGCCCACCTTGGCGCCACGACCCGCGCCGCTGACGCCGGATTTGCAGTCAGCAATCAGTTGCGTGGTGTCGGCCAGACCGGCCTCCAGCAGCGGAATGAACCCGAGCTGGGTAGCCGTCGGGTAGCAACCCGGGACAGCGATCAGACGCGCGCCCTTGATGGCTTCGCGATTCACTTCCGGCAGGCCGTAAACGGCTTCCGGCAGCAGCGCGGGCGCGCCGTGGGGCTGGCCGTACCACTTGGCCCACTCTTCAGCGTCCTGCAGGCGGAAGTCGGCAGAAAGGTCGATCACGCGAGTGCCGGCGTCCAGCAGTTCACCCGCCAGGGCATGAGCAACGCCGTGCGGCGTCGCGAAGAAGACAACGTCGCAGCCGCCCAACGTAGCCACATCGGGCACGCTGAACGCGAGGTTGTCGTAATGGCCGCGCAGGTTCGGATACATATCGGCGACCTTCACCCCAGCCTCGGATCGCGAGGTGATTACCGCGACTTCCGCGTGCGGATGCTGAGCCAGCAGACGCAGCAGTTCGACACCGGTGTAGCCCGTGCCGCCGACGATTCCGACCTTGACCATCACTTGCCCCTCAAAGAACCGATTGGAAAGCTGCCGATGATAAGGCCGCATCGGCCAGGGGCCAACCGCCGAGGTGACGTGCGGCCGCTCCAACCTCTACTATCCGGGCAATCTGCCTGATGGAAACCGTCCCATGCTCTATCTGTGGCTCAAGGCCCTGCACATCATTGCCATCGTCTGCTGGTTCGCTGGCCTGTTCTACCTGCCCCGTCTCTTCGTCTACCACGCCCAGGCCGAGGACGAACCCAGCCGCGAACGCTTCAAGATCATGGAGCGCAAGCTGTACCGCGGCATCATGGGCCCATCGATGATCGCCACCCTGGTGTTCGGTATCTGGATGCTCTATCTCAACCCGGGCTGGCTCAGCCAGGGCTGGCTGCACGCCAAGCTCACCCTGGTCGTCCTGCTGATTGGCTATCACCACGCCTGCGGTTCGCTGCTCAAGCGCTTCGCGCGCGGAGAGAATCGCCGTGGTCACGTGTTCTATCGCTGGTTCAACGAAGTCCCGGTGCTGTTCCTGATCGCCATTGTCATCCTGGTGGTGGTCAAGCCCTTCTGACCCTGACAAAGAGGAATGCCAGATGTCCCTGCCCGCCCTGCTCGAACAACGCCTGCGCTTGCCGATCGTAGCTGCGCCGATGTTCCTGGTGTCCAACCCCAAGCTGGTCCTGGCCTGCTGCAACAATGGCATCGTCGGCAGCTTTCCTGCGCTCAACCAGCGCGAGAGCAGCGGTTTCCGCGCCTGGCTCGACGAGATCGAAGCCTCGCTCGCAGCGGATGCAGCCCCCTATGCGGTGAACCTCATCGTCCACCACAGCAACCCACGGGTGCAGGCGGACCTGGCCATCTGCGTGGAAAAGCGCGTCCCGATCATCATCACCAGCCTGGGCGCCGTGAAGGAAGTGGTCGACGCCGTGCATAGCTATGGCGGCCTGGTATTCCACGACGTAACCACCCGGCGCCATGCGGAAAAGGCCGCTGAAGCCGGTGTGGACGGCCTGATCGCGGTCGCTGCCGGTGCCGGCGGCCATGCCGGCACCTGGAGCCCGTTCGCGCTGATCGCCGAAATTCGCCAGTTCTTCGACAAAACGCTGCTGCTCGCCGGCTGCCTCAACCACGGCCACGAAATCTTCGCGGCACAGATGCTCGGCGCCGACCTGGCCTATCTCGGCACCCGCTTCATCGCCACTCAGCAGAGCGATGCCGAAACCCGCTACAAGCAGATGATCCTCGACGCCCGTGCCGCCGACATCATCCACACGCCAGCTGTTTCCGGCGTTCCCGCCAGCTTCATGCGCCAAAGCCTGGAAGCGGCCGGCTATGACATGAAGCGCCTCGCCGACAAAGGCAGCATCGACTACGGTGAGAAGCTGAAACCGGTCAGTGACGAAGCCAAGGCCTGGAAGACCGTGTGGTCCGCCGGCCAGGGCGTCGGCAACATCCGCGACCTGCCGACCGTGGACGAACTCATCGCCCGCCTCGACCAGGAATACCGCGCCGCGCGTGACAAGTCCGGGCAATTGGGCCAACGCTGGGCGCGATGAGGCGACGCACACTGCTCGGAATTGGTGCACTCGGCGCGCTGGGCATCTGGGCGGCGCGCCCGTCCGATCATGGCCGCCCCCACGACGCCTACTTCGCACACCTGAACCAGCTGCTGCGTGAAGACGGTGGCGGCGTACCGCAGATGATCATCGACCTCGACCGTCTGGACGCCAACGCCGACGTGCTTGCCGCCAGGCTTGGCCCACGCCCGCTGCGGCTGGTAGCCAAGTCATTGGCGTCTGGCGGATTGCTCGATTACCTGTCGCGCCGCCTGAACTGCACGCGTTTCATGGTTTTCCACCAACCGCAACTGAACCAATTGGCTCGACTCTTCCCTGCGGCCGACCTTCTGCTCGGCAAACCCCTGCCCGCCGCCGCAGCCTTGGCCTTCTACCAGCAGTTACCCCATCACCGCGGATTCGATCCGAGCCATCAGGTGACCTGGCTTGTGGATAGCACCCAGCGCCTGCAGGAGTACACCGAGCTGAGCCGCGCGCTTGGCCAGCCTCTGCAAGTTGCCCTGGAGATCGACATCGGCCTCGCACGCGGCGGATTCGCCACACCCCAAGAACTGGCCAGCGCCCTTGCGCAGATGGACGCGGCCGCGTCGCCATTGAAACTGCGCGGGCTGATGGGATACGACGCCCAGGTCGCCCACGCGCCATTCTGGGTCGGCACGGACAAGGCGTTGAGTGAGAGCAACGCGCGCTATCAGGCATTCATCCAGGCAGCCCGGACATCCCCGCTCTGGCCACGGGATTCCCTGCTGAATGGCGGCGGCAGTCAGACCTACCCGCTGCATGCCAATGGCGACAGCCCGTTGAACGAGGTAGCGGTGGGTTCCGCGCTGCTCAAGCCTGCCGCTTTCGACAGTGAGTTGCTCCGGGAACACCACGCGGCCCTGTGGATAGCCAGCCCTGTGCTCAAGGTGCTCGATGCCGCCCTGCCCTATCTGGATAGCATCCAGGGCCTTCTGCAGGGCTGGAACCCCAATCGCCAGCGCGCCCATTATCTGTACGGTGGCAACTGGCAGGCGAAACCTGTCTCCCCTTCCGGGCTCGCGTACGACAGCCTCTATGGTCGCAGCGCCAACCAGGAACGCCTGATCGGCTCCGTAGCCACGGGACTCGCCGTGGACGACTGGATCTTCCTGCGCCCCGAGCAATCCGAAGGCACCCTTGGTGAGTTCGCTGACCTGCGCCTGCTGCGCCGCGGCAATCTGGTTGGACGCTGGAATCCACTGAGCCTGGCCTAAGGCCAGTTTTTGTGCGCCAGGCCGCTTGTGCCGTGGGCCAGAGCGCAATTACGCTGTGCCATCATTCTTTCTGTCGCTGACAAGGACGCCCGCATGACCGAAGCCCGCTTCAAAATCGTCTTCGATGGAGAGCCCATGCCCGGCGTGGCACTGGAGACCGTCAAGGAAAACCTCGCCCGCCTGTTCAAGAGCGACACCAGCAAGATCGACAGCCTGTTCGGTGGCCGTAGCGTCGCCCTGAAGCGCGACCTGGTGGAAGCCGAGGCAGACAAGTATCTCGCCGCACTGCAACGCGCCGGCGCGAAGGTGCGCAAGGAGCAGGACATTGCAGCCGGACTTAGCCTGGTGGCCACGGACGATCATCCGGACCCTGTCGCCACTGCTGCCGTGGAAAGCAGCTCTGGTACGGACACCATGAGCTGCCCGAAATGCGGACACGAGCAGGCCAAGGCAGCAGAGTGCCAGGCCTGCGGCGTCATCATCGACAAGTATCTGGCCCGTCAGGCGCAATTGGCGGAAGAGCCGGCGGTGGTGAAAACGTCTGTCACCAACAACGAAGCGGCCTCTCCTTACGCGCCTCCCAGGGCACAGGTCGGCGAACATCTGCCGGAATTCGGGGAACTGAAAGTCTTTGGCACCAGCGGCCGGATCGGCCGGGTACGCTACCTCGGCTGGAGCATGGCGCTGATGCTGGCGTTCCTGCCGATAGGCGGGGTGATCCTCGGCAGCTTCGCACTCTCCGACGCCTTGGCGGGGCTGCTGACCCTGGTAGCCTGCCTTGCCCTAGTGGTGGTCAGCGTCTGCATCGGCGTGCAGCGCCTCCACGATATCGGCTGGTCCGGCTGGCTCTGGCTGCTTAACTTCGTCCCGATCGTTGGCAGCGTGTTCGCCCTGCTGATGCTCTTCATGCCCGGTACCGACGGCCCCAACCGTTACGGGCCGCCGCCGCCACCCAATAGCCGCGCGGTAAAAGTGCTGGCATGGCTGATCATTTTGGTGCCGGTTATCGGTATAGTCGCCGCCATTTCGTTACCGGCCTACCAGGACTATCTGATGCGCGCCCAGATGGGCGATGCCGCTAGCTTCGAACAGCCGGCCGATGCGCCCGCTCTCGAAGACGAGTCCGCAGAGTAAGCAACCTCCCGGGGCCGGTGTTGTCCAACCCGGTCCTGTTATGGAGAACCCCAGATGCCTCGTTATGCCTTGATCACCGGTGCCTCCAGCGGTATTGGCCTGGCTCTGGCCGAGGCACTGGCGCGACGCGGTCGGCACCTGTTGCTGGTCGCGCGGAATCGGGAAGCGCTCGAAAGTATCGCCTGCGAACTGACACAGCGTTTCGGCGTGGAAGTGCTGTTCCGCTATTGCGATCTGGCCGAACCCCTTCATGTATCCGGCCTGCTGATGGACCTGGAACAAGGCGAGCGGGAAATAGACCTGCTGGTGAACAACGCCGGCATCGGCTCCTCCGGGGCGTTCGTCGGCCAGGACTGGGGGCGCGAGCAGGAACTGATCGAACTGAACATCCTCGCCCTCGCGCGACTCTGTCATGGCATCGGCGGCCTGATGGCGCGACAGGGCGGTGGGCAGATCCTCAATGTCGCCTCGGTAGCGGGCTTCCAGCCGGGCGCATGGATGAGCAACTACTACGCAAGCAAGGCTTACGTGCTGAATTTTTCCGAAGGTTTGCGCGAGGAGTTGCGACCGCGCGGCGTGAAAGTCTCCGTGCTATGCCCCGGCCCCACCCGCACAGCCTTCTTCCGCGGCGCTCAGATGGAAGTCGGGAGCCTCGCAGGCAGCAAGCTGATGATGAGCCCGGAAGAAGTGGCGCTGATCACCTTACGCGCGCTGGAAAAGAACCGCGCGATCATCATCCCCGGCTGGCGCAACCGGCTGGCTGCGCAGTTGCCGCGACTGGCACCACGCTGGCTGGTGCGCAGCCTGGTGGGCCGGATCAATCGCCGCTTCGCCCAGCCCTGATCAGCCTCAATCCGCCTTCACGCACCGTCCATCCGCCCACGCACGCAGGTTCGCCAACTGCTCGGCCATCAGCACCGAAAGCGGTGCCGTTCCCTTGAGCTCGCGTAGCAGCAGGGCTTGGTCAGCCGGGCATTGCTGGGCTTGTGACGCATAGAGCATTCCCACGACGGCCTGCTCGATCTCGGCCCCCGAGAAACCATCACTGGCGGCAACCAGCTGGTGCAGGTCGAACTGCGCCGGGTCCAGCTCGCGACGAACGAGGTGGATGCGGAAGATTTCGGCACGAACCTCGGGCTGCGGCAGATCGACGAAGAACAGCTCGTCGAAACGCCCCTTGCGCAGCAACTCCGGCGGCAGGCGATCGATCGCGTTGGCGGTTGCGACCATGAACACCGGCGCCTTGCGCTCCGCCATCCAGGTCAGCAGGGTCCCCAGTACGCGCTGGCTCACGCCGCCATCGTGGTCGCCGCTAGCCAACCCCTTCTCCACCTCGTCCATCCACAACACGCAAGGCGCCATCTGCTCGGCAAGCTTCAGGGCCTCGCGCAGGTTGCGTTCGGTCTCGCCGAAAAACTTGTTGTACAGGCAGGCGAAGTCCAGACGCAGCAGCGGTAAGCCCCAGAGTCCGGCCACGGCCTTGGCCGCCAGGCTCTTGCCACCGCCCTGCACGCCGACCAGCAGAACGCCCTTCGGCCGATCAAGCGCTTTCTCATCCAGCACCGCAGCCTGACGCTCGGCCAGCCAGCGCTTGAGATTGGCCAACCCGCCTACTTCGGCGAACCGGGCGGTCTCGTATTCGAAGCTGAGAACGCCTTCAAGATCCAGCAACTGGAACTTGGCCTTGTTCAGTTCAGGCAGGTCCTCCTGGGTGATTGCACCGTCGTCGCAGATCACGTTGCGCGCCAGCGCGCGCGCCTCGCCATGGCTCATGCCGCGCAGGTTCTTCACCACCTGTTGCAGGGTACGGTTGTCGGTTCGGACCCGGGCGCCACGATTGCGCTCGCTCCAGCGTGAAGCCTCTTCCCGGACGATGCTCAACAGCTCGTCTTCATTGGGCAGCGCCAAGTCGAAGCGAGCGGCGTAGCGCTGGACTTCCGGCGGCAGCTTCAGCGCGTGCGAAACCAGCACCAGCGTCGGCTTGTGATTGCCCTCCGCCATGGCCACCTCCTTGAGCAGGCGCACCACCTTGGGATTCTCGCCAAGGAACGGATGCAGGTCGCACATCACATAGAGGTTTGGCTGCGGATCGGCCTTGATCAGCTTCAGTGCCGTTTCCGGTTCGCGACTGTCATTTTCGCCCAGGCTCTCGCCACCGAAACCCAGACGCTGCAGCCCTTCGCTGATGGCCCAGGTGAAAAGCCCGAGTCCCCGTTTGACCGCCAGGCTGGTGAGCGTTTCCAGCACCCGCCGCTCGTCCCATGACTCGATCAGGATCAGCTTCACGCGTGAATCCAGCACCAGGCCGAGGTCGTGGATATCGTTCTTCACAGGGGCTCCTTGTGGGCGTCGGCCAGCGCTGGCCGGGGCAATCGCTCGCCGTTAAACTCGGGACTTCTTATATCAGGCCGGAGAATTCCCGTGGACTGTCTGTTCTGCAAAATCGCCGCCGGACAAATTCCCGCTCGCACACTCTACGAGGATGACCAGGTCGTCGCCTTCCACGACATTTCGCCGCAGGCCCCTGTGCACTTCCTGGTGATTCCGAAGAAGCACATCCCCACCCTCACCGACCTCACCGAAGACGACAAGGCCCTGGTCGGCCATATTGCCTACACCGCCCAGCGCCTGGCCCAGGAGCAAGGTTGCGACCAGGGCTTCCGCCTGGTGATGAACTGCAACGAACAGGGTGGCCAGACCGTCTTTCACATCCACATGCATGTGCTCGGCCAGCGCCAGATGCACTGGCCGCCGGGCTGATCCCATCGGCCGGGGCCTGATACCGGTCAAGCCTCGGTCATCCCCTTGCGCTAGAATGCCCGCCGATATTCCACGGAGGTGCCGCATGGCCAGCGAACGTTCCTATTCCCCCGCCGACCGCCTGTTGCTACAGGCCGATGCCGCGCTGCGTACGCTGCTGCCGTTCACCGGCCAGCCTTTCCGCCCCTCCCCTGCCGAAGGCCAGGCCGACGCCGAACTCAAACCCGAGGACGCTCGCCATATTGCCGGGCTGATGCGGATCAACCACACCGGAGAGGTCTGCGCCCAGGCGCTCTATCAGGGCCAGGCACTGACCGCCAAGTTGCCGGAAGTGCGCGAGGCCATGGAGCACGCGGCGGAAGAAGAAGTCGATCATCTGGCCTGGTGCGAACAACGCATTCGCGAACTCGGCAGCCGCCCGAGCGTCCTCAACCCGATCTTCTATGGCCTGTCCTTTGGCGTCGGCGCCGTGGCCGGCCTGATCAGCGACCGGATCAGCCTGGGTTTCGTCGCAGCCACTGAAGACCAGGTATGCAAGCACCTCGATGAGCACCTGGAACAGCTGCCGGCCGAGGACGCCAAGTCGCGAGCCATCCTCGAGCAGATGCGTACCGACGAGGAACAGCACGCCAATAGCGCCCTGGAAGCGGGCGGCCTGCGTTTCCCCGCGCCGGTGAAGTTCGGCATGACGCTGTTGTCGAAGGTCATGACCAAGAGCACCTACCGGGTCTGAACCCCGTATATGAAAAAAGGGCGCCCTAGGGCGCCCTTTTCGTTTCCACCGCGAAGCGGCCTCAGTGAGGCACGTTCCGCGCGTAGAAGATTTCCAGCATTTCGTGGCGCACGCGCTCTTCGACTTCCTTGCGCTGGGCAGGCGTCAAGTTGCGGGTGGCGTCACCGAACAGGTAGTTCTCCAGCTCGAAGTCCTTGAGCAGCATCTTCGTGTGGAACATGTTCTCCTGGTACACGTTGACGTCCGTCATCTGGTAGGCGTCCTGGGTGTCGTCGGAGAGGTAGTTCTGGATCGAGTTGATCTCGTGGTCGATGAAGTGCTTCTTGCCTTCCACGTCACGGGTGAAGCCGCGCACGCGGTAGTCCACGGTGACGATGTCCGAATCGAACTGGTGGATCAGGTAGTTGAGCGCCTTCAGCGGGGAGATCACGCCGCAAGTAGAGACATCGATGTCCACCCGGAAGGTGGCGATACCCGACACCGGATGGATTTCCGGGTAGGTATGAACGGTGATGTGGCTCTTGTCGAGGTGCGCCAGGATGGTCTCCGGCAGCGGGCCCGGAGATTCCTCGATCTGGCTGTCGGTGGGCGTCACCGGCTGCTCGGAGATGAGGATGGTCACGCTCGCACCCTGGGGATCGTAATCCTGGCGGGCGATGTTGAGGATGTTGGCACCGATGATATCGACTACGTCGGTGAGGATCTGGGTCAGGCGTTCGGCGTCGTACTCTTCGTCGATGTACTGGACGTAGGCCTGCTGGTCCTCGGGGGTTTCCGCGTAGCAGATGTCATAGATGTTGAAGCTCAAGGTCTTTGTCAGGTTGTTGAACCCGTGGAGCTTGAGTTTGCTTTTCACCGTTGAGAGCTCTCTGTGCATATGCGGCTCTGCCGCGTGGTTGAGCATGCCCGTCAGAAGCGCACGACACTTCTGCGTAGGACGGTTTACACCTCTTCGCGTTGGCGATTGTGGTCGTAGGTTCGGGGCCCGATGCCCCGGAAATTGGAAGGGGGCGAATTATGCAGACGACGGGCGCCGTCTGCCAGAGTTTGCCGCGCAAATATGATGGCCGGATGTCTTCGGACAACCGGCCATCGGCCCAAGGTTCAGGGCGTTTTCACGATCGCGCGCGCTGGAACGGGTGCTCAGCCCAGTTCGACGATCTCGTAGTCATGGGTGATCTCGACGCCGGCCCGGCCGAGCATGATCGAGGCCGAGCAGTATTTCTCGGCGGACAGTTCCACGGCGCGTTTGACTTGCGCCTCTTTGAGGCCCCGGCCCTTAACCACGAAATGCACGTGGATCTTGGTGAAGACCTTGGGGTCTTCGCTGGCGCGCTCGGCATCGAGGAAGGCTTCACAGCTTTCCACGGGCTGGCGGGATTTCTTCAGGATGCTCACCACGTCGAAGTTGGTGCAGCCGCCCAGGCCGAGCAGCAGCATTTCCATGGGACGCACGCCCAGGTTACGACCACCGGACTCGGGCGGACCGTCCATCACCACCACATGGCCGCTGCCGGATTCGCCAAGGAACAGGGCTTCGCCCGCCCATTGGATGCGTGCTTTCATCGCCTGGAACTCCGCTCGGAAAAAGGTGCGGTAGCTTATCACAGCGCCTTTTCCACACCGGGCCTCAAATAGTTCCTGAGCAGGTGTTAGGTGCGTCGCAAAATCACATTGTCGAATGGGGGAGCTCTGTTAAGCTGGCGCCGGATTACTGGCACACTTGGCCGGACAACTATTAGAAAATTGCCTGTTTGACAAAGGCTTACCTTCTCTTTTTCGGGACTCGGGCATGGTCGCAATTACCCTTACACCAAAAATAAAGAGCCTGGACAAAATACTCGCGCATTGTCACCGCCGCCGTTACACGGCCAAGAGCACCATCATCTATGCCGGTGACCGTTGTGAAACCCTCTTCTTCATCATCAAGGGCTCCGTCACCATCCTGATTGAGGACGACGACGGTCGCGAGATGATCATCGCCTACCTCAATGCCGGAGACTTCTTTGGCGAGATGGGCCTGTTCGAGAAAGAGGGTGCGGAGAAGGAGCGCAGCGCCTGGGTCCGCGCCAAGACAGAATGCGAAGTGGCTGAACTGAGCTACGCCAAGTTCCGCGAACTCACCCAGCAAGACCCGGAAATCCTCTATGCACTGGGCAGCCAGATGGCTGACCGCCTGCGCAACACCACGCGCAAGGTGGGCGACCTGGCCTTCCTCGATGTCACCGGCCGCGTTGCGCGCACCTTGCTCGACCTGTGCAAGCAGCCCGATGCCATGACCCATCCGGACGGCATGCAGATCAAGATCACGCGTCAGGAAATTGGCCGGATCGTGGGCTGCTCCCGCGAGATGGTCGGCCGCGTGCTCAAGAGCCTGGAAGAACAGGGTCTGGTGCACGTAAAGGGCAAAACGATGGTGGTTTTTGGCACCCGCTGAGAACCCCAAATGAAAAAGCCGGCGCAAGCCGGCTTTTTCATTTCTGGAGGACCGAACCGGATCAATCCGGATCGATGCCCGCCACGACGCGGTTGCGGTCGGGGAAGAACAGCCGGCCCAGCTCGACGCCTGGCTCTTCAGCGCGCATGAACGCCTCGCCCACCAGGAATGCGTAAACACCGCTGACTTCCATCAGTTCCACGTCGGCGCGGTTGAGGATGCCGCTCTCGGTGATGACCAGGCGATCGCGCGGAATGCGCGGCAGCAGGTCGAGGGTGTTTTCCAGGCTGACCTCGAAGGTGTGAAGGTTGCGGTTGTTGATGCCCACCAGCGGGGTGTCCAGGCAGTTCAACGCGCGATCCAGTTCGTCACCGTCATGCACTTCCACCAGCACGTCGAGGCCGACGTCCTTGGCGGTGGCTGCCAGCTCCTTCATACGCACGTCGTCCAGCGCGGACACGATCAGCAGGATGCAGTCGGCGCCAATGGCACGAGCTTCGACCACCTGGTAGGGGTCGATCATGAAGTCCTTGCGGATCACCGGCAGGGAGCAGGCGGCACGCGCCTCCTGCAGATAGGCATCGGCACCCTGGAAGAAGTCGACGTCGGTGAGCACCGACAGGCAGGCGGCGCCGCCCGCTTCGTAGCTCTTGGCGATCAGCGCAGGATTGAAGTTCTCGCGCAGTACACCCTTGCTCGGCGAGGCTTTCTTCACTTCGGCGATCACCGCCGGCTCGTGGCGCTCGGCGCGTTCCAGCAGCGCGCGGGCGAAACCACGGGGAGCGTCGGCGGAGCGCGCCAGCGCCTCGACCTCGGCCAGGGAAACGCGGGCACGACGCTCGGCCACTTCCTCGGCCTTGCGTGCCAGGATCTTCTCAAGAACGGTTGGGATGCTCACGCTTCATTCTCCACTCGGAACACCGCGGTAAAGGAGGCCAGTTCGTCCAGCTTCTCGCGGGCGAGGCCTGTGTGCAGAGCGTCCTGTGCCAGACGCACACCTTCTTTCAGGTTGGAGGCCAGGTCAGCGGCATAGAGCGCAGCGCCGGCATTCAGCACGATCATGTCGGCGGCCTTCTGGCCGTTCTCGGTCTTGCGCCTGCCCAGGGCATCACGGATCAGCTCCAGGGATTCCTGCGGGCTGCCGACGGTCAGGCCGATCAGGCTTTGGCTCTTGATGCCGAAGTCCTCGGGCTGGATCTGGTACTCGGTCACTTCGCCGTTCTTCAGCTCCGCAACATGGGTCGGCGCCGCGAGGCTCACCTCGTCCAGACCATCGCGCGAATGCACGACAAGAATGTGATCGCTGCCCAGGCGCTTGAGCACCTCGGCCAGCGGACGGCACAGCGCCTGGCTGAACACGCCCACCACCTGGTGCTTCACACCGGCCGGATTCGTAAGCGGGCCAAGCATGTTGAACAGGGTACGCAGACCCAGCTCACGACGCGGACCGGCGGCATATTTCATGGCCTTGTGATGGACCTGGGCGAACATGAAGCCGACGCCGATGCTCTCGATGCAACGGGCGACCTGCTCGGGCTTGAGGTCAAGGTAGATGCCGGCGGCTTCGAGTACGTCGGCGCTGCCGGTCTTGCCGGAAACCGCCCGGTTGCCGTGCTTGGCGACCTTGCCGCCCGCCGCCGCGACCACGAAGGTGGCGGCGGAAGACACGTTGAAGATGTTGGCGCCATCGCCACCGGTACCGACCACATCCACCACGTGCTTGAGGGTGGAAAGTTCGACGCGGACCGCCAGCTCACGCATCACCGAAACGGCGCCGACGATTTCCTCGATGGTCTCGCTCTTCATGCGCATGCCCATGAGGAACGCGCCGATCTGCGCATCAGTGCACTGGCCGGTCATGATCAGGCGCATCACGTCCTGCATTTCTTCGGTGGTCAGGTCCAGTTGGTTGACCACCCGGTTCAGGGCTTCCTTGATGTCCATCAGCGCACTCCGCCGGTCTGCTTGAGGAAGTTGGCCAGAAGTTCGTGGCCCTGTTCGGTAAGGATGGACTCCGGATGGAACTGCACACCCTCGATATTCAGCGTTTTGTGACGCAGCCCCATGATCTCGTCGACGCTGCCGTCGGCATGCTGGGTCCAGGCGGTCACTTCCAGCTCGTCGGGCAGGGTCTCCAGCTTCACCACCAGGGAGTGGTAGCGGGTGACCGTCAGCGGGTGGTTCAGGCCCTCGAAGACGCCCTGGTCCTTGTGGAACACCGGACTCGTCTTGCCATGCATGGCCTGGCGCGCACGCACCACGTCGCCACCGAAAGCCTGGCCGATGCTCTGGTGACCCAGGCAGACGCCGAGGATCGGCAGCTTGCCGGCGAAGTGGCGGATCACCTCCAGCGACACGCCCGCCTCGTTGGGCGTGCAGGGGCCAGGGGAGACGACGATGCGTTCCGGGTTCAGCGCCTCGATCTCGGCGACGGAGAGCTCGTCGTTGCGGATCACATGCACGTCCGCGCCCAGCTCACCGAGGTACTGCACCACGTTGTAGGTAAAGGAATCGTAGTTGTCGATCATCAGCAGCATGGTGCAATCCTCAGGCGTCGGTCTTGGCGGTCTGTTCGGCGAGAGCCACGGCACGGAACATGGCGCGGCGCTTGTTCAGCGTCTCTTCCCATTCCAGTGCAGGGACCGAGTCGGCGACGATGCCGGCGCCGGCCTGTACGTGCAGCTCGCCGTCCTTGATGACCGCCGTGCGGATCGCGATGGCAGTGTCCATGTTGCCGTTCCAGGCCAGGTAACCCACGGCGCCGCCGTAGACGCCACGTTTGACCGGTTCGAGGTCGTCGATGATCTCCATGGCGCGGATTTTCGGTGCGCCGGAGAGGGTGCCGGCCGGCAGGATGGCGCGCAGCGCTTCCATTGCGGAGATGCCTTCCTTGAGCTGGCCGGTGACGTTGGAAACGATGTGCATCACGTTGGAGTAACGCTCGATCACCATCTTCTCGGTGACCTTGACGCTGCCCGTGCTGGCGACACGACCGACGTCGTTGCGGCCAAGGTCGATCAGCATCAGGTGCTCGGCGAGCTCCTTGGCGTCGGAGAGCAGGTCTTCTTCCAGTGCGCGGTCGGCTTCCTCGGTCGCGCCACGCGGGCGGGTGCCGGCGATCGGGCGCACGGTGACCAGGCCATCCTCGACACGCACCAGCACCTCCGGCGAGCTGCCCACGACGTGGAAATCACCGAAGTTGAAGAAGTACATATAAGGAGTGGGGTTGAAGCAGCGCAGGGCGCGGTACAGATCGATGGGCGCAGCCTGGAAGGGAATCGACATGCGTTGGGAAATCACCACCTGCATGCAGTCGCCAGCCAGGATGTATTCCTTGATCTCGCGCACCGATTGCTCGTAATCCTCGCGGCTGAAGCTGGAGCGGAAGTCCGGCTCGCCGCCAACCGGCATGCTCGGGTCCACGCCCAGGCGCGGCACCACGGGCTGACGCAGCTTCTGGCGAATTTCCACCAGACGTGCCTGACCCTTCTCATAGGCATCGGGCTGGGTCGGGTCGACCAGGACGATGGCGTGCAACTTGCCGGCGAGGTTGTCGAACACGATCACGGCGTCCGAAACCATCAGCAGGATGTCCGGCGTGCCCAGCGGGTCAGGGTTCGGGCAATTGGCCAGGCGTTTCTCGACGTAGCGCACGCAGTCGTAGCCGAAGTAACCCACCAGGCCGCCGTTGAAACGCGGCAGGCCGGCGATGGGCGCTACCTGGTAGCGCTCCTTGAAGGCTTCGACGAAGGCCAGCGGGTCTTCGCAATCGTGGGATTCCACCTCGACATCGTCGACGCTGACGCTGACCTTCAGGCCATGAGCGCGCAGCACCGTGCGGCTTTGCAGGCCGATGATGGAGTAGCGCCCCCATTTCTCACCGCCCTGCACGGACTCCAGCAGGTAGGAGTACGGGGTATCAGCGAGCTTCAAATAAAGGGAAAGGGGGGTGTCGAAATCCGCCAGGGTCTCGAACGCAAGCGGAATGCGGTTGTAGCCTTCGGCGGCCAAACGCAGGAATTCTTCGCGGGTCATGATCAGCCTCATGGGGCGGGGAACCCCTTTTAGGGGTTCCGGGAGATAAAGACGTCGGTGTGAAAGCGCGCCGGAGTATCCGGCCAGAATGAATTAGGCGCGCCAGCGCCAACGGGCGACGGCCTTGATGATCTTCATTCCGGCTCGTTCGAGCCAATGCTTGCAGGGAACCACCACGTTTCTGTCTCGTTGAGGCGAATTGTCGGAGGAGTTCGGCGACATTAGCGCAGCGCCGTGGGCGGCGCAACCGCCGGGAAGCAGCTCTCGCAGGTCATCAACGACCAGCGCTGGTTCCTCTTCGGCGATGGGCCGGCCGTGGTTATAGCCGTAGCTCAGCGCCACGCATTTCACCCCGGCGGCCTTGGCGGCGAGCACGTCATTGCGCGAATCGCCGACGAACAATGCCTCGCTGCGACTGACCCCGGTCATGTGCATCACATGAAGCAGCGCAGCCGGATCGGGTTTCTGCTGCGGCAGCGTGTCGCCGGCGATGATCAGCGGGAAATAGCGGCCCAGCTTCATCTCGTCCAGCAAGGGAGCGACGAAGCGCTCGGGCTTGTTGGTGATCAACGCCAGTTCCACGCCCTTCTTCTTCAGCCACTTCAGGGTTTCCGCCACACCGGGGTAGACGGTGGTCAGCGCATGACTGTCGGCGTAGGCCTCCATGAACAGCTCCAGGCCGCGCTCGGCATCGCTATCATGCACGGTGGAATGATCGAGGCCGCCAGCCAGCGCGCGGCGCACCAGCACCCGGGCGCCGTTGCCGACCCACTCGCGGACCTGTTCGATGCCCGCCACCGGGCGCCCCAGGGCGACCAGCATGCGGTCGACGGCGGCGGCGAGATCCGGCACGGAGTCCACCAGGGTCCCGTCCAGGTCGAACATCACCAGGCGTGGCAGGTGCCCATCGAACAGCCGGTGCAACGTTCCCATATCAGACCTGGGCCAGCTCGGCGCGCATGGCGGCAATGACCTCGGCGTAGTCCGGCGTATTGAAGATGGCCGAGCCGGCGACGAAGGTGTCGGCGCCTGCGGCGGCGATCTCACGGATGTTCTTCACGTTGACGCCACCGTCGATCTCCAGGCGGATGTCACGACCGGATGCGTCGATCAGGGCACGCGCCTCGCGCAGTTTGTCGAGGGTGCCGGGGATGAACTTCTGCCCACCGAAGCCGGGGTTGACGCTCATCAGCAGGATCATGTCGACCTTGTCCATCACGTACTTCAGCACGTCCAGCGGGGTGGCCGGATTGAACACCAGGCCGGCCTTGGCACCGCCGTCACGGA
This sequence comes from Pseudomonas sp. BN414, assembly GCF_029871275.1. Taxonomy (NCBI): domain Bacteria; kingdom Pseudomonadati; phylum Pseudomonadota; class Gammaproteobacteria; order Pseudomonadales; family Pseudomonadaceae; genus Pseudomonas; species Pseudomonas sp. BN414. The sequence goes on along the minus strand of NZ_SSOL01000076.1, from coordinate 286,102 downwards.
TCAGCTGCAGGGAACGATCGACGTGCAGGGTGGCTTCCGGGTGGAAGGTGACGTAAGTCGCGCCGGCTTCGATGAAGTCGCCGATGATACGGTCCACGGGCGAAACCATCAGGTGCGCATCGATGGGCGCGGTGATGCCGTACTTGCGCAGCGCCGAGCAGACCATGGGGCCGATGGTCAGGTTGGGCACATAGTGGTTGTCCATCACGTCGAAGTGAACGATGTCGGCGCCGGCGGCGAGAACGTTCTCCACTTCCTCGCCCAGGCGGGCGAAATCGGCGGAAAGGATCGACGGTGCGATGGCGAAGGGCTGCATGGCTGACCTCAGGGGCGGAATCACGGTGGCGCGAATTGTAGCCGGGATGGATGGCGCGCGGGGATTCGACCGATGACTGAGGCGAGGCAGAAAAAAACCTGCCCGCGACGGGGACGCGGGCAGGTTGAAGGTTGGAGAAGTTCTTACTCCGGCACGGAGGTGCGCATGCGCTCGCTGCGGCCGCGCAGCCATTCCAGTACCAGCAGCAGCGCGATTGAGAAGCCGATCAGCAGGGTCGCGGCGGCGGCGATGGTGGGGCTGAGGTTCTCGCGGATACCGCTGAACATCTGCCGCGGCAGGGTGGCCTGTTCGGGGCCGGCGAGGAACAGGGTCACCACCACTTCGTCGAAGGAGGTGGCGAAGGCGAACAGCGCCCCCGAGATCACCCCCGGCGCGATCAGCGGCAGGGTTACCTTGAAGAACGCGGTCAGCGGCGGCGCGCCCAGGCTGGCGGCGGCGCGCACCAGGTTGTAGTTGAAGCCCTGCAGGGTCGCCGACACCGTGATGATCACGAACGGCACACCCAGCACGGCATGCACCAGGATCAGCGACAGGTAGCTGTTACCCAGGCCCAACGGGGCGAAGAACAGGTAGCTGGCCACGCCGATGATCACCACCGGCACCACCATCGGCGAAATCAGCAGGCTCATCACCAGCGCCTTGCCGCGGAATTCGCCACGGGTCAGGCCGATGGACGCCAGGGTGCCGAAGACCATCGCCAGCACGGTCGCCGCCGGGGCGACGATCATGCTGTTGGTCAGCGAGCGCATCCACTCCGCCGAGTTGAAGAAGTCGGCATACCAACGCAGGGAGAAGCCCTGCAGCGGGTAGACCAGGAAGGTGCCGGAGTTGAACGACAGCGGGATGATCACCAGCACCGGCAGGATCAGGAACAGCAGCACCAGGCCGCAGAGGCCGCGCAGCGTGTAGAACCACAGGCGCTCGACCGGGGACATGTAGGGACTCAGCATTTTCTTGTTCTCCTCAACCGAGACGCAGGCGGCCAGCGCCCACCAGCCAGCTGTAGACCACATAGAGGATCAGGGTGGCGAACAGCAGCATGCCGCCCAGGGCCGTGGCCATGCCCCAGTTGATGGTGGTGTTGGTGAAGAAGGCAACGAAGTAGCTGACCATCTGGTCGTTCGGGCTGCCCAGCAGTGCCGGCGTGATGTAGTAGCCGATGGACAGGATGAACACCAGCAGGCACCCGGCGCCGACGCCCGCGACGGTCTGCGGGAAGTACACCTTCCAGAAGCTGGCGAAGGGATGGCAGCCGAGGGAGATCGCCGCACGCATGTAGCTGGGGGAAATGCCCTTCATCACGCTGTAGATCGGCAGGATCATGAACGGCAGCATGATGTGCACCATGGCGATATAGACACCGGTGCGGTTGAACACCAGCTGCAACGGCTGGTCGATCAGGCCGAGCTTGAGCAGCGCGCCGTTGATCAGGCCGCCGGACTGCAACAGCACGATCCACGCTGCAACGCGCACCAGGATGGAGGTCCAGAACGGCAGCAGCACCAGGATCATCAGCAGGTTGCTCTTGCGCGTCGGCAGGTTGGCCAGCAGGTAGGCCAGCGGATAGGCCAGCAACAGGCAGATCACAGTGATCACTGCGCCCATCCAGAAGGTACGGGCGAAGATATCCAGGTAGATGGCCTGGTCCGGGGTGGCCGGGGCCACTTCGCCCAGGTCATCGATGCGATGGTCGAGGGCGGCCAGCAGGTAATAGGGGGTCAGGTTGCTGGCGTTGCGACGAATCGCCTGCCAGTACGCGGGGTCGCCCCAGCGCTCGTCCAGGCTTTCCAGCGCGTCCTTGTAGGAGGCCGGTTCGGTCTTGAACGGGAGGGCGCGGGCGGTCTTGGCCATCAGGCTGCGGTAGCCGGCCAGTTCCATGTTCAGGCGCTTGGAAAGGTCGCCGATAGTCTGGTTCTTGCGCGCCGCAGCGAGATCTTCGGCCAGCGCTTTGTACACCGGTTCGGCGGGCAGCGCCTTGCCATCCCAGCCGGAAATGGCCTCTACGGTGCGCGGCATGGAGCCGACCACTTCCGGATTGTTCACGCTCTTGTAGAGCAGCGCGCCAATGGGCACCAGGAAGGTCAGCAGGAGGAAAATCAGCAGCGGCAGGATCAGCGCCTGGGACTTCAGGCGGTTCATCCGCTCGGCTCGGGCGAGGCGCTGCTTGAGGCTGGGGCCGGCGACCTCGTTCAGGGGCACTGCAGTGGCCATGGCGAACTCCGTTGAAACAGGGTTGAACGTTCAGGCCCTAAGGCCAGGGTGAGGAAGAATTTCCCTCACCCCCAGCCCCTCTCCCAAAGGGAGAGGGGGAGTTGCAGCCGGACTTACTTGGCCGCCCAGGAGTTGAAGCGTTGCTCCAGTTGCTCGCCGTAGTCAGCCCAGAAGGTGACGTCCATGGCGACCTGGTCCTTGATGTTTTCCGGAGTGGTCGGCATGTCCTTCAGCAGGCCCTTGTCCAGCAGCGGCACCGCCTGGGTGTTGGCCGGACCGTAGGCGATGTTCTCGGAGTAGATCTTCTGCTGTTCGGGCTTGACCGAGAAGGCGATGAATTCCTTGGCCTTGTCGGCATCCTTGGCGCCTTTCGGGATGGCCCAGGAGTCGAAGTCGTAGATACCGCCGGTCCACACGACTTTCAGATTGCTTTCCTTCTGCACCGCAGCGATGCGGCCGTTGTAGGCGGAGCTCATGACCACGTCACCCGAGGCGAGGAACTGCGGCGGCTGGGCACCGGCTTCCCACCACTGGATGCTCGGCTTGATCTCGTCGAGTTTCTTGAAGGCGCGATCCTGGCCTTCCTTGGTGGCCAGCACGGTGTAGACGTCCTTGGGCGCAACGCCATCGGCCATCAGGGCGAATTCCAGGGTGTACTTGGCGCCCTTGCGCAGGCCGCGCTTGCCAGGGAACTTGTTCACGTCCCAGAAATCGGCCCAGCTGGTGGGAGCGGACTTCAGCTTGTCGGCGTTGTAGGCCAGCACGGTGGACCACACGAAGAAGCCGACGCCGCAAGGCTGGACGGCGCCGGGTACGAAGTCTTCAGCCTTGCCGAACTGGGCAGCATCCAGCTCTTCGAACAGGCCTTCGTCACAGCCGCGGGACAGCTCGGGCGACTCCACTTCCACCAGGTTCCAGGAGACGCTGTTGGTGTCGACCATGGCCTTCACCTTGGCCATTTCACCGTTGTATTCGCCTGCGATGATCTTGTTGCCGGTGCTCTGCTGGTAGGGCTCGTAGAACGCCTTGACCTGCGCATTCTTGTTGGCGCCACCGAAGGACACCACGGTCAGGTCGGCAGCCATTGCCTGGGTGGCGCAAGCCAACCCGAGGGCGATGGCGGTGAGTTTCAGGGATTTCGACATTGTTATTTTCTCCACAGTGCAGGGTTGCTAATGCCTTGGTGCCGCCGCGTCATTCCGCCAGAAGCGGGTCCAGTGCGCGGACGTGCTCCACTTGCCAGCCGAGCGGCACCACATCGCCTACCGCCAGTGCGGGGTCGAGCTCAGCAATAGGTTGCTTGACGAAGAAATCGGGCTTGCCGCAGACCTCCATGCGGATACGCACGTGGTCGCCCAGGTAGATGAACTCGGCGACGCGCCCGGAGAAACGGTTCACGCAGCTCTCGCTGTGACCGTTGATGCGTACGCGCTCGGGGCGGATCGACAGGGTCACCGGCTCGCCCGGCTGGCCGACGTTGATCGCCAGGGCCTCGACCTTCTCACCACGGCCCAGGCGCACGACGCAGCGCTCGCCATCGCGGCTTTCCAGCTGGCCGTTCAGGCGATTGTTCTCGCCGATGAAGTTGGCCACGAAGGTGTTCTTCGGCAGTTCGTAAAGCTCGCGCGGCGGAGCGATCTGCTGGATCTCGCCCTGGTGGAACACCGCGACGCGGTCGGACATGGTCAGCGCTTCGCCCTGGTCGTGGGTCACGTAGACCACGGTGACGCCCAGGCGTTGATGGATGTGCTTGATCTCCATCTGCATGTGCTCGCGCAGCTGCTTGTCCAGTGCACCGAGGGGTTCGTCCATCAGTACCAGTTGGGGCTCGAACACCAGGGCGCGGGCCAGGGCGACACGCTGCTGCTGGCCGCCGGAAAGCTGGCCGGGGTAGCGGTTGCGGAAGGTATCCAGCTGCACCATGGAGAGCGCACGCTTGACCCGCTCGCTGGCGTCGGTCTTGCTCATGCCGCGCACCGAGAGCGGGAAGGCCAGGTTCTCGGCCACCGTCATGTGCGGGAACAGCGCATAGTTCTGGAACACCATGCCGATGTCGCGCTTGTGCGGGGGGACGTTGTTGATGGAGCGACCGGCCAGGAGAATCTCGCCGCTGGTGGGGGTTTCGAACCCGGCGAGCATCATCAGGCTGGTGGTCTTGCCGGAGCCGGACGGCCCGAGCAGGGTGAGGAATTCGCCTTTGCGAATATCCAGGTTGAGGTCTTTGACGATCAGGGTCTCGCCGTCGTAGCTCTTCTGCACGCCGCGAAAGCTGACCAGGATGTCGTTGCCTTGTGTCTCGGCCATAACCGCACCTTTGTTTTTGTGTCTGCCGTAGAGGAAAGCGTAGAGAACGCGGCAGACCACGCAAATCGGGCGGTATGAGAGATTGCTATAAGGCTTGGAGAGGATTCCTTGTAGGGATCGCCCTACAAATCGCAGCGCGATTGTCGGACATTCACAGCAGCTTGTGCTCGACCGCGTACTTCACCAGGTCCGCGACCGAGTGCAATCCCAGCTTCTGCATCAGGCGGGCCTTGTGGGTGCTCACCGTCTTGCTGCTGACCGCCAGCTGCTGGGCGATTTCGTTCACACCTTCGCCCCGTACGAGGCGCTCGAACACCGAGAACTCGCGCTCTGAAAGCAGCGTATGGGCCGGGCGGGCGTCCGTCAGGCCCACCTCGAAGACCATGCGGTCGGCGAGATCGGGGTCGATGTAGCGACCTCCCGCGGCCACCTTGCGGATCGCAGTGAGCAACAGGGCTGGATCACTGTCCTTGGTGGCATAGCCGGCAGCGCCGATCTTCAGGGCCCGCGCGGCCATTTGCGCTTCGTCGTGCATGGACAGCACCAGCACCGCCGGCGGATTGCCAAGGGCGCGGATGCGCGGAATGGCCTCCAGGCCGTTGACGCCGGGCATGGAGATGTCCAGCAGCACCACTTCGCAGGGTGTCTGGCGCAGGGTTTCCATCAGTTGCTCGCCATTGCCGGCCTCCCCCGCCACGCAGAGGTCTTTGGCCAGGCCGATGAGCTGCTTGATGCCCTCGCGGACGATGGTGTGGTCTTCTGCCACCAGTACTCGGATCACGCCACTTTCTCCTTATCCAATGCCACGCGCACGCAAAGGGTGGTGCCCTCGCCCGGCTGGCTCTCGATCTGCAGGCTGCCGCCCAACATCAGTACGCGCTCGCGCATGCCCACCAGGCCGAACGAACTGCCGCTTCTGACGCCGGTATCGAACCCCCGGCCATCATCGCTGATGCGCAGGCAGAGCGTGCCGCCCTCTTCACTCAGGCGAACCGCGACAGTATGCGCCTCGGCGTGACGCATGACGTTGGTCAGCGCCTCCTGCAGCACTCGGAACAGGCCTACTGCCTTGGCATCGGACAGCTGCGGCAACTGCTCGGGCACTTCCACCAGGCAGGGTATCTGCGTACGCGCCTCGAATCGCCTGGCCTGCCACTCGATGGCCGAGGCGATGCCGGCATCGAGAATCGGCGGGCGCAGTGCCGTCGCCACGTCACGCACCAGCTGGAAGAGCTGCGCAATCAGGCGCTTCATGCTGTCCAGGCGTTCACGTAGACCCGGGTCGAGTCCGGCGAAGGCCAGCTCGCACATGGAGGTTTCCAGCTTCAGGACGGTAAGCACCTGGCCCAGTTCGTCGTGCACCTCACGGGCAATGCGGGCCTTTTCTTCTTCGCGCACGCTTTCCAGGTGGGCCGACAAGTCCCGGAGCTGCGCGCGGGAAGCTGCCAGCTCCAGCTCGATCTGCTTGTTCTCGGTGATATCCCAGACCACGCCATCCCAGACCGCACGACCGTCGTCGAAGATCCGCGCACCGGCCTTGATGTCGGCCCAGCGCAGCGCGCCATCGCGGGTGAGAATGCGGCCCTGCCAGTGCCAATCGCGATCGGCGTCCAGTGCCTGAAGCTGGCTCTGCCAGTAGCCGTCGCGGTCGTCCGGATGAACCAGGCCGCGAATACCACGTCCCGTATCCAGCAACTCACTGGCGCTGTAGCCCACCAGGCCTTCGCTGCCTTCACCGATGAAGGCGAAATTGGACGGCGCACCTGCTTTCGGCCGCTCGAGACGGAAGACCAGGCCGGGCACGTTGGAGGCAATGCCCTTGAGGCGTGCTTCACTTTCTTCCAGGGCCTCGCGTGCTCGGCGGCGCTCGGTGGCATCGGAGAGGAACACCACCAGGTATTCGGAAGAGCCGAAGCGCAGGAAGCTCAGCGACACATCTGCTGGAAGCCAGGCGCCGTCGGGACGCAGGCAACGGGTCTCGAAGCTCAGCGGGCCTTCGTCACTGTTGCGTGCACGGCGCCAGAGATTGAGCCAGCGATCCATGTTCAGCTCGGGCTGGAAATCCGCCAGGGGGCGATCTGCAAGACTGCCTGGCCGATAACCCAGCATCTGCTCAGCAGCGCGGTTGGCGTAGCGCACGTGGCTGTCCCAGTTCACCCAGAGAATGCCCAGGGTGCTGTGGTCGATGGAAAACTGGGTAAGGCGCAGCGCTTCTTCGGCAGCCTCGCGCAGCTGCAGTGCATGGCGCGAATCCAGCAGTTGCCGCTCCAGCCGACGCTGCTGTCGGCGCAGCCAGGTGATGATGACTGCCGCTGTGAGCAACAGCGCGCCGAGAAACAGGCTGAGGTTCTGCCAGAAGCCGCTGGATTCTCCGAGGCGGGGATACTTGGGCTGCAGCCAGCGCTCATGCAACTGGTCGAGGTCCTTCGGCGGCAGGTTGCGCAAGGCGATGTCGACGATGGCAGCCAGTTCCGGCCAGTCCCGCCTCGAGGCGACCCGCAGCAGCTGCGGGAAACCGATGTCGCCGACCACTGCGAGCCCGGTGAACTCCTGTTCGCGAGACAGCCGGCTGAGCTGGGCCTCGTCGAGCACGGCATAGCGGACCTGCTCGGCCAGCAACGCCTGCAGGGCCTGCCGCTCGCTGCCCATGGGCTTGAGATTGAGGTTGGAGTAGGTCGCGCGCAAGTAGTCGGCCACTGGACTCGGCTGGCGCAGGGCAACCGGCGATGTAGCGTCGAGCTGCTCCAGGTCCACCGCGCCATTACCCTCGCGCTCGCCCACCAGCAACTGCGAGACGCGCATGTAGGGATCGGAGAACAGCCACAGGCGCAAGCCGGCGGGCGTCTGTCCGAGACCGGGGGCAAGGTCGATCTGTCCGGAGCGCAGGCCCTGTTCCAGTTCGCCCTGACTGTCGTAGGTGTGCCAGACCAACTCGACACCCATGGACCTGGCCAGCCAGTTCATCAACTCGACGTTGGCTCCGGAGAGTTGCTGCAGGCGCCGATCCAGCTGGACGTAAGGCGCTTGCAGCACGGCACCCACACGGAGTTGCCCATGATTCTCGAGCCATTGCCGCTGGCCGTCGTCCAGCGGCAGCGCCGTGGGTGCAGCCAAGGCAGGTATCGCCAGGCAGCAGGCGAACAGGAAGGAAAGGAGCGCACGGATCATCGAGGACCAACCGCAACAAGGAGAAACAGCCGACATACCTTACTCCAGCCACGGTCAACCATGCGAAGGCTCGGCCTGACAAAAACCCATCGAGCCATTAGGCTCCTGTTTCCCAGCTCGACCAGGAATGCCCAGATGCCTCGCGCCCTTCGCCTGCCCCTTGCAGCCCTTTGCCTAGCGCTATTGCCTGCCTCACCTGCCGTCCTGGGGGAAGAGGACTCCGCGACAGCGCCCAAGGAACCTGCATCAGCAGTAGAGCGCGCGCCGCTGGAGGAACGTAGCCAGGAGGATTCCACCAGCCTGGAGCGCCAGATCCCGATCCGGGATCAACAGCGGCTCAAGGCAGGGGAAGAGGCTTTCCTCGCGCTCTGGCAGCCGGCCAATGTCAGCGCTCCCGAGGGGTTGGTGATCCTGCTGCCCGGCGACGGCGAAACGGCCGACTGGCCAGAGGCGATCGGCCCATTGCGGCGCGGCCTGCCGAATTCCGGCTGGAGCACCCTCGCCCTGACACTGCCCGACCCCAGCGACGATCCGCTGCCACCACGCCCGCTGAAGACCGAGGAACCGACCAAGGCGGAACCGGCGGTGAGCCCAGAGAAAGCCCAGGAAGAAGGCCCGGCCAACACCGAGCAGGCCGGAAGCGCCGAACCCAACACCGACCCGGCGCCGCCACCGCTGTCTCGCGACGCCATCCAGAAGACTCAGACGGACCGCGTGTTCGCCCGGATCGAGGCGGCACTCGCCTTCGCGCGCCAGCAGAAGCCCAAGGCCATCGTGCTGCTGGGCCATGGCACCGGTGCCTATTGGGCGGCACAGTTCCTTGCCGCCAATGAGCCGCAAGACGTACGTAATCTTCTATTGGTAGCGGCGGAGTTGCCTGCTGGCTATGCACCAGCGCTGGAGGACTCACTACCCGAATTGAAACTGGCCACTGGCGACTTCTACTACAAGGACCAGCCAGCCGACCGCGACGCCGCCCTGCGTCGCAGTCACGCGAGCAAGCGGCAGAAGCACCCGGCCTACATCCAGATCGCCATGAAGGGCCTGCCAGGCGACCGCACCACCGAGCAGGAGCAGCTCATCCGGCGCATCCGTGGCTGGCTGAGCCTGCATCTGGAAGCGGGTACCGGTAAAGCGCCCACGGACGGCTGAAGCCTCAGCGGAATCCGTGACGCTCGCGGATGAGGTTGTAGGCGCTTTGCAATTCGCGGGTGCGGTCGGTCGCAGCACGCACCACGGCCGGGCTGGCACCCGAACCGGCCAGCTTGTCCGGGTGGTTCTGGCTGAGCAGTCGGCGGTAGGCCCGTTTGATCACCGCGGGTTCACAATCGGCCGTCACGCCCAGCAGGGTCAAGGCGTCCCTGTAGCTGTTAGCGCGTTTGGGCGGCAATCCCTGCGGGGTGTCGTAGCCCGCCCCCAGCGCCTCGATCCGGGAAGCTGCGAGCCCCAGCCAGCCTCCCCATTGCAGGATGAGTTCGCGCTCGCGCTTGCCGATCCGACCATCCGCCGCAGCCATCTGCCAGCAGCTGCGCAGCAGGCGTTCCACCGTGGCCCGCTCATCCTTCAGCTTGTGCAACGCAGGGTGCAGGTTGTCGCCGCTCGACTTGCCCCGGTTGAAGGCGGCGATGGCACGACGGGTGCCCGCTTCGTCCAGCCCGATGCGCTTCATTTCCGATCGCGCCTGCTGGATGTGCGCCTCCTGAACCCGCCCATCGCTCTTGGCCAGGCGTCCCAGCAGGATGAACAACAGGTCCCGCTGATCGATGGCGGGATCGCCACGCAAGCGCGCACGCAACGCATCCCAGGAATCAAGGTGCAGACGCCGGTCGAGTACATGCCCCAGCAAACCGCCGAGCATGGCTCCCGGGATGTTCGCCAAGGCGAATCCGGCGGCAGCGCCGATCAGGGTAGCGGGCCAGATCACTCAGGCCTCCGTCATCAGCAGACGTTCGACTTCCGCCAGGCGCTCGTGGGTGCCCACGTCGACCCAACGCCCGGCGAATCGCTCGCCAGTCACCTGGCCCGCGGCCATCGCCTGACGCAGCAACGGCGCCAGTTTGAAGGCCCCTGCCTGACACCCTTCGAACAGACGCGGATGGAGCACGGCGATACCGCTGTAGGTGAGACTCGACTCGCCTGCCACTGCATCACGCACTCGACCATTCTCCAGGACAAAGTCGCCGTGGGGATGGTGCGTCGGGTTGTCTACCAGCACCAGGTGCGCCAAGCCGTCCAGCGGTCGGCGCAGATGGCTGAACTCGAAGTCGGTCCAGACATCGCCATTCACGATGAGGAAAGGCTCATCGCCCAGCAGCGGCAAGGCTTGGAAAATGCCGCCGCCGGTTTCCAGCGGTTCGCCTTCTGCCGAGTAACGGATGGACAAGCCGAAGCGCGCACCATCGCCCAGGTGATCTTCGATCTGCTGGCCGAGCCAGGCATGGTTGATCACCAGTTCGTTGAAGCCGGCCTTCGCCAGGGCCTGGAGGTGAAACTCGATCAGCGGGGTGCCGGCGGCACGAACCAGCGGCTTTGGGGTATGCAGGGTCAGGGGGCGCATGCGCTCACCCTTGCCGGCCGCGAGGATCATCGCCTTCATGGTTGGACGGCCTCGTCCCGCGGAAGGCTGGCCAACAGTTCACCCAGCTCCGCCAGTTCGGGACGGCGTTCGATCACTTCCTTTATATAGGCAAAGAAGCGCGGCACATCGCCCAGGTACTTGGGCTTGCCATCGCGATGGCAGATGCGCGCGAAAATGCCGATGACCTTGAGGTGGCGCTGCACGCCCATCAGGTCGCTGGCACGGCGGAACTCGGCGAAGTCGGGCTGGACCGGGATGCCGGCTTCGCGGGCCAGGTTCCAGTAACGCTCCAGCCAGCCTACGACACGCTCTTCAGGCCAACTGAGGAAGGCGTCCTTGAACAGGCAGGTCACGTCGTAGGTCACCGGACCGTAGACGGCGTCCTGGAAATCCAGCACGCCGGGGTTGGGGGTGCTGAGCATCAGGTTGCGCGGCATGTAGTCCCGGTGCACCAGCACCTGCGGCTGTGCCAGGGCGCTGCCGATCAGCAAGTCGGAAATACGCTGCCAGGCAGCCAGGCGCTCACCTTCCAGTTCGATGCCCAGATGATGTTGCAGGTACCACTCGGGGAAAAGCTGCAGCTCGCGACGCAGCAGCGCGTCGTCGTAACTGGGCATGGGCACATCGAGGCTGCGCTTCTGGAAAGTCAGCAGTGCTTTCAGGGCATCGTCGAACAACGAGTCGGCGTTCTCCGCATCGATGACTTCGAGGTAGGTCTGGCGCCCCAGGTCGTCGAGGATCAGGAAGCCTTGCTCCACATCGGCGGCGAGAATACGCGGCACGTGCACGCCGGCCTCGGCGAGCATTCCGGCCACTTTGACGAAGGGACGGCAATCCTCTCGGGGCGGCGGAGCATCCATCAGGATCAGGGTGCGGCCTTCGGCCTGCCAGCGGAAGTAACGACGGAAGCTGGCGTCACTGCTGGCCGGAACCAGCTCGGCGGCCGGCACGGGGCCCCAGCCTTCGGCAGCGAACAGGGTGGGCAACTGCTGATCAAGCCACTGGCTCAGCTGCTGAAGTCGCAGGTCTTCATGGTGCATCGGGTGGTCTCCGGCGGCGCTAGCCGTTGTGCGGGTCATGCTTTATTATCCAGCATCTTTTTCAGCCCATCGAGAGGCGTGCGGCCCTAGCGGGTCGAAGGCGCGCAGGAAGCCCGGACTAACAAGATGGCAGTAAGATCCCCCGCGTTTCGTAGAAAGTTCCCCCTGCTGGTGACCGGCAGCCTGCTGGCCCTCCAGCCAGTAGCCACCTCATTCGTCGTCGCCGCAGAGCAATTCGACTGCCAGGCTTCCACAACTGGCGGGTGGGCATGCGCGCCCAAAGCCAGCACAGAGAGCCTGCCACCGCGCCCCGTGCACAGCGGCAGTGCCGTGAGCTCGACCATTGGCGCCGCTCCCCAGGCCACCCAGGAAGGTGAAGCCGAAGGCAGCGATACCACTCTGGTGACCGAGGCCGAAGGCAAGGGCCTGGCATCCCGCAGCGCCGACTACAGTCACCTCGACTGGGTGCCGCGCGACAAACTCACGCCCGCGCAACTGGCCGAAGCCGGTCCTTACTGCGCCGGTGCCTACATCGAGCCGCCGCGTCCGGGCATGGATGACAGCACGCCGATGGAGGATGCGCCAACCTACATCTCCGCCAAGGCCTCGCGCTACGAGCAGGAGAAACAGATTGCCACCCTCGCCGGGGACGTCGTCCTGCGCCAAGGCAGCATGCAGGTGGAAGCCAACGAGGCCAACCTGCACCAGGCGGAAAACCGTGGCGAACTGATCGGTAACGTCAAGCTGCGCGACAAGGGCGCCCTGGTTGTCGGCGATCGCGCCGAACTGCAACTGGACAACGGCGAAGCCAAGGTCGACAACGCCGAATACGTCCTGCACCAGTCGCACACCCGTGGTAGCGCGCTGTACGCCAAGCGCCAGGAAGACGCCATAATCCGCCTGAAGGACGGTACCTACACCCGTTGCGAACCAGGCGATAACGCGTGGCACCTGAAGGGCAACAACATCAAGCTGAATCCGGCCACCGGCTTCGGCACCGCGACCAACGTCACGCTGCGGGTCAAGGACATTCCGGTGTTCTATACCCCGTACATCTATTTCCCGATCGACGACCGTCGTCAGTCCGGCTTCCTGCCGCCGACCATCGGCACCAGCACCGACACCGGCTTCCTGCTGGTCACGCCGTACTACTTCAACCTGGCGCCGAACTACGACGCCACCCTGTATCCGCGTTACATGTCCAAGCGCGGCCTGCTGATGGAAGGCGAGTTCCGCTACCTGACCCACAGCAGCGAAGGCCAGCTGGGCGCCGCGTATCTCAATGACAAGGAAGATGAGCGCGAGCTCATGTCCGAGTTCGAGGAGAAGCGTTGGCTGTACAACTGGAAACACATCGGCGGGCTGGACTCCCGGCTGCTGGCGGAAGTCGACTACACCGACATCAGCGATCCGTACTACTTCGACGACCTGGATACCGACCTGGGTGTGGACACCCCCACTTTCGTCAACCAGCGCGGCACCCTGACCTATCGCGGCGATTCCTACACCGCGAAGCTGAATGCCCATGCTTACGAGCTGGCGACGATTTCCGATGCCACTCCGTATGATCGCCTGCCGCAGATCACCCTGGACGGCGCGCTGCCGTTCCAGCCCGGCGGGCTCAACTTCGACTACAGCACTGAGTTTGTACGTTTCGACCGGGATTTGCGTAAGGGCGATTTCTTCGACATCGATGGCAACCCAACGCCATGGCTCGACGAAAATACCTTCGGCCTGGCACGCGCCAATGGTGACCGCACCCACCTTGAACCCAGTGTCAGCCTGCCAATGAACTGGACATGGGGCTTCCTCAAGCCGCAGGTCAAGTACGCCTATACCCAATATGATCTGAGCCTTGACAGCACCGGCAAGAGCGATCTTGCACTGGTCAACCAGGACTTCGACAGCAATCCGGATCGCCAACTGCCCATCTACAGTGTCGATAGCGGCCTCTACTTCGACCGGAAGACCCAGTTCTTTGGCAAGAACTACACGCAGACCCTGGAACCGCGCCTGTTCTACCTCTACGTGCCGGAAGAAGACCAGGACGATATTCCGGTCTTCGATACTGGCGAGTACACCTTCAACTACGCCTCGCTGTTCCGCGACAACCGCTTCTCCGGCCGTGATCGCATCGGCGACGCCAACCAGGTCTCTCTGGGCGTGACCAACCGCTGGATCGAGTCCAATGGCTTCGAGCGCCAGCGCTTCAGCATCGGCCAGGCGTTCTACTTCCAGGATCGGAAGGTACAACTGCCGGGTATCGACGCCGACACCCGTGCCGACGCTCAGGCCTCGGTTTCACCTTACGCGCTGGAATACCTGTACCGTTTCAACCGCGACTGGCGCCTCACCTCGGACTTCAACTGGGACCCGGATTCCCATCGCACCCGCTCCGGCAGCGCGATGTTCCACTACCAGCCTGAAGACAACCCGAACAAGGTGATCAACGCCGGCTATCGCTACCGCAACGACACCATCCGCTACGACCAGACAACTGGCCAATGGACGTTCAGCCCCGACTACGGCACGCCCACATTGGCGAATGGCCAGCCCAACCCGAACTTCATCAAGGACTACTACAAGATCAGCCAGCACGACTTCTCCGTCATCTGGCCGATCGTCCCGCAATGGAGTGCTCTGGCTCGCTGGCAGTATGACTACAGCCAGAACCGTACCCTGGAAGCCTTTGGCGGCTTCGAGTACGACAGTTGCTGCTGGAAGCTGCGCTTGATCAACCGCTACTGGGTCGACTACGACGAATTCGACCAGACCCCGGATTCAACCAACGAAAGTGGCGATCACGGGATCTTCCTGCAAATCGTCCTGAAGGGTCTCGGTGGCGTCGTGGGCAACCAGACCGAAAGCTTCCTGGATAAAGGCATTCAAGGTTACCGTGAACGTGAAGACCAAGCTCTCTGATTGTCTGCGCCCGCTGCTGTTGGGCGCCATGCTACTCGGCGGCCTCGTGCACGCCGATGTTCGCTCCATCGACCGCGTGGTCGCCATTGTCGATAACGATGTGATCATGCAGAGCCAGCTCGACCAGCGCCTGCGTGAAGTGCAGCAGACCATTGCCAAGCGCGGCGCTTCGCTGCCGCCTGAACATGTGCTCAGCCAGCAGGTGCTGGAACGCCTGATCATCGAGAACATCCAGCTGCAGATCGGCGACCGCTCCGGCATCCGTATCGCCGACGAAGAACTGAACCAGGCCATCGAAGCCATCGCCCAGCGCAATGGCATGACGGTCGACCAGTTCCGCGGCGCGCTCGCCCGTGACGGCCTGTCCTATGACGACGCGCGCGACCAGGTTCGTCGCGAGATGGTCATCAGCCGTGTACGCCAGCGTCGCGTCGCCGAACGTATCCAGGTCACCGATCAGGAAGTGCAGAACTTCCTGGCCTCCGACATGGGCAAGATCCAGCTGTCCGAAGAGTTCCGCTTGGCCAATATCCTGATCCCGGTACCGGAAGGCTCCTCGCCCAGCACCATTCAGGCTGCCGAGCGCCAGGCCCAGGAGCTGCACCAGCAGCTGCAACAGGGTGCTGACTTCGCCCAACTGGCCATCTCCCGCTCCGCCGGTGAAACCGCCCTGGAAGGCGGCGAGATCGGCTGGCGCAAGGCTGCTCAACTGCCCCCGCCCTTCGACGCCATGATCAGCGCCCTGCAACCCGGCCAGGTGACCGATCCGGTTCGCACCCCAGGCGGCTTCATCATCCTGAAGCTGCTGGAAAAGCGTGGCGGCGACACCCTGGTTCGCGACGAAGTACACGTCCGCCACATCCTGCTCAAGCCCAGCGAAATTCGCAGCGAAGCAGACACCAAGCGACTTGCCGAGCGTCTTTACGAGCGCATCCAGTCCGGCGAAGACTTCGCTGAACTGGCGAAAAGCTTCTCCGAAGACCCGGGTTCGGCCCTCAACGGCGGCGACCTGAACTGGATCGACCCCAACGCCCTGGTGCCGGAATTCCGTGAAGTCATGGGCAAGACACCGGCCGGCGAGCTATCCAAGCCGTTCAAGAGCGCCTATGGCTGGCACGTGCTGGAAGTGATGGGCCGCCGCGCCACCGACAGCAGCGAGAAGTTCCGCGAACAGCAGGCCATGAACATCCTGCGCAATCGCAAGTACGACGAAGAGCTGCAGGCCTGGCTGCGCCAGATCCGCGACGAAGCGTACGTCGAAACCAAGCTGTAAATCCCGAGCGAGTCTCAGTCGTGCGCTGGCGGTACAATCGCCGCCAGCGTATCGGCCCCCTGCACAGGACTCGCCATGACATCCCTTCGTTTCGCGCTCACTCCCGGTGAACCCGCCGGCATCGGCCCCGACCTCTGCCTGCTGCTTTCCCGCTCCGCCCAACCCCATGCACTCATCGCCATCGCCAGCCGCGAACTGCTCGAGCAACGCGCCGGCGAATTGGGTCTCTCCATCCAGCTGATCGAGGTCGATCCCGCCCAACTCCCGGATGCGCCTGCGCCTGCCGGCAGCCTCTATGTCTGGGACACGCCCCTGCGAGCCGCAGTCGATCCGGGACAACTGGCACCGGCAAACGCCGACTATGTACTGGACACCCTCACCCGCGCGGGCCAAGGCTGCCTCGACGGCCTCTTCGCCGGGATGATCACCGCTCCGGTGCACAAAGGCGTGATCAACGAGGCCGGCATCGCCTTCTCCGGACATACCGAATTCCTCGCGGAGCTCACCGCGACGCGCCAGGTTGTGATGATGCTGGCGACTCGTGGCCTGCGGGTCGCGCTGGTAACCACCCACCTGCCACTCAAGGACGTCGCAGCGGCCATTACTCCGGACCGATTGCAACGGGTCAGCCGCATCCTGCATGCCGACCTGGTGAACAAGTTCGGCATCGCCCAGCCGCGCATCCTGGTTTGCGGCCTGAATCCCCACGCCGGTGAAGGGGGCCACCTCGGCCGGGAGGAGCTGGAGGTCATCGAGCCAACCCTGGAAGGCCTGCGTGCCGAAGGTTTGAACCTGATCGGCCCGCTGCCGGCGGACACCCTGTTCACGCCGAAGCACCTCGAACACTGTGACGCCGTGCTCGCCATGTACCACGACCAGGGCCTGCCAGTGCTCAAGTACAAGGGTTTCGGTGCAGCGGTGAACGTCACCCTGGGCCTGCCGATCATCCGCACTTCGGTGGACCACGGTACGGCCCTTGACCTGGCCGGCACCGGCCGGATCGACTGCGGCAGCCTCGAGGTCGCGCTGGAGACCGCCTACCAGATGGCCGCCGCGCAGCAACGCAGCCATTGCGCCCCCGCGCCGCTTTGATGCTCCAGCCTTAGGCGGCGTGGGCCCGCGCCTGATAAACTGCGCGATTCAGTTTCCACGCCAGGCCCTCCGGCCTGGCCCCAAGGCCCGGAGCCTTCGATGTCCGAACACTACCAACACCGCGCGCGCAAGCGTTTCGGCCAGAACTTCCTGCATGACGCTGGCGTCATCTATCGCATCCTGCGCAGCATCCATGCCCGCGAAGGCGAGCGCCTGCTGGAAATCGGCCCGGGCCAGGGCGCCCTTACCGAAGGCTTGCTCAGCAGCGGTGCCCAGCTCGATGTGATCGAGCTGGACCTCGACCTGATCCCCATCCTGCAGCACAAGTTCGGTCAGTTACC
This sequence comes from Pseudomonas sp. BN414, assembly GCF_029871275.1. Taxonomy (NCBI): domain Bacteria; kingdom Pseudomonadati; phylum Pseudomonadota; class Gammaproteobacteria; order Pseudomonadales; family Pseudomonadaceae; genus Pseudomonas; species Pseudomonas sp. BN414. The sequence goes on along the minus strand of NZ_SSOL01000076.1, from coordinate 268,836 downwards.
CAACTTCCGCCTCAACCAGGGCGATGCGCTGAAGTTCGACTTCCGCCGGCTCGATGCCGCACCGCACAGCCTGCGTGTGGTGGGTAACCTGCCGTACAACATCTCCACGCCGCTGATCTTCCACCTGCTTGCCCACGCGGACCTGATCCGCGACATGCACTTCATGCTGCAGAAGGAAGTGGTGGAGCGCCTGGCCGCCGAGCCGGGTGGCGGCGACTGGGGTCGGCTTTCGATCATGGTCCAGTACCACTGTCGCGTGGAGCACCTGTTCAATGTCGGACCGGGCGCATTCAACCCGCCGCCCAAGGTGGATTCGGCCATCGTGAGGCTGGTGCCGCACGAAGTCCTGCCACATCCAGCCAAGGATGTCGCCATGCTGGAGCGCGTCGTGCGCGAAGCCTTCAATCAGCGGCGCAAGACCCTGCGCAATACCCTCAAGGGCCTGCTTGACGCTGCCGCCATCGAAGCAGCGGGTGTCGACGGCGGCCTGCGTCCGGAGCAACTGGACCTCGCTGCCTTTGTCCGCCTGGCTGATCAACTGGCTGCGGCGGATCCCAAACCCTAGACTCCATATCCAGCTACTCGAGAGCCTTCGCGTGTCCGATCCCCGATATAAGGTCGACGTCAGCGTCGTCACCCGCTTCCTCCCGGAACAATCGCAGCCGGACGAGAATCGCTTTGCCTTCGCCTACACCGTGACCATCCACAACAATGGCGAGCTGCCGGCCAAGCTGCTCACCCGCCATTGGGTGATCACAGATGGCGACGGCCACGTACAGGAAGTCCGTGGTGCCGGCGTAGTTGGCCAGCAGCCCCTGATCGCCCCCGGCGCCAGCCACACCTATACCAGCGGGACCGTCATGGCCACGCGGGTCGGCAGCATGCAGGGCAGCTATCAGATGGTCGCCGACGACGGCAAACGCTTTGACGCCATCATCGCGCCCTTCAGCCTCGCCGTTCCCGGCTCGCTGCACTGAGAGCACCGGCATGACGACCTATGCGGTTGGCGATCTCCAGGGTTGCCTGGATCAGCTGAAGTGCCTGCTTGAGCAAGTGCGATTCGATCCGGCAAAGGATGAGCTGTGGCTGGTGGGTGACCTGGTCAACCGCGGCCCGAAGTCCCTGGAGACCCTGCGTTTCCTCTATTCGATCCGCGATTCGGTAGTGTGCGTGCTTGGCAACCACGACCTGCACCTTCTCGCCGTGGCCAACAACATCGAACGACTGCGCAAAGCCGATACCTTGCGCGAGATCCTCGACGCACCGGACCGTGCCGAACTGCTCGACTGGCTGCGCCAGCAGAAGCTGCTGCACTACGACGAGCAACGGGATATCGCCCTCGTTCACGCCGGCATCCCGCCCCAGTGGTCGCTCAAGAAGGCGCTGAAACGCGCTGCCGAGGTGGAAGAGGCCTTGCGGGACGACGCACGCCTGCCTCTGTTCCTCGACGGCATGTACGGCAACGAGCCGGCCAAATGGGATGGTGATCTGCAAGGCGTCACGCGCCTGCGGGTGATCACCAACTACTTCACGCGCATGCGCTTCTGCCGTGCCGACGGCACCCTGGACCTCAAGTCGAAGGAAGGCCTGGACACGGCGCCTCCGGGATACTCTCCCTGGTTCAGCTTCCCCGAGCGCAAGACCCGTGGGCAGAAGATCATCTTCGGCCACTGGGCGGCCCTGGAAGGCAATTGCAACGAACCCGGCCTGTACGCCCTCGACACCGGCTGCGTCTGGGGCGGCAGCATGACTCTTTTGAACATCGACAGTGGCGAGCAGATCAACTGCAGCTGCGAGGAGAACCGCCATGAGTGAATTCCAACGCATTCCGCCCGAACAGGCGCAAACCCTGCGCGAACACGGCGCCGTGGTGGTGGACATCCGCGATCCGCAGAGCTTCGCCCTGGGCCATATCAGCGGCTCGCACCACCTGGACAACTACTCCCTGCCCGACTTCATCGCCCAGGCCGACTTCGACAAGCCGCTGATCGTCACCTGCTATCACGGCAACTCCAGCCAGGGCGCGGCCGCCTACCTCGCCCATCAGGGTTTCTCCGAGGTCTACAGCCTCGATGGCGGCTTCGAACTGTGGCGGAGCGTCTATCCCGGGGAAGTCGCCCAGGGCAACCTCGAATAAAAAATTTTCGGTGAGGCGCAACCCCGCGCCATCACTGGCTTGGCGTCACTTCTCCGACGGACGGTAATCCCCTGTTATCGATCCGTAATGCTTGACCTTGCCGATAACGAACTACTCTTAGCTCAGGCCATCCAAAAAAGGGGAGAGCCGGTACACCGGTTCCGGGCCATCGGCAGCGACCATTCAGGTGTTCTGGGGGAATTCAATCGGCCGACCTTCTTCGGCTGACTGCCCGCACCCGCACAACCGACCCCGCGCCGGCTTCCTGATTCCAGCGAGGTGACGTCATGAGCATTTTCAGCCACTTCCAACAACGCTTCGAAGCGACTCGCCAGGAGGAATATTCCCTTCAGGAATACCTCGACCTGTGCAAACAGGACCGCAGTGCCTACGCCACCGCCGCCGAACGTATGCTCATGGCAATCGGTGACCCGGAACTGCTCGACACCTCGCTCGATCCGAGGCTGTCACGGATCTTCTCCAACAAGGTGATCCGTCGTTATCCGGCCTTTGCCGACTTCCATGGCATGGAAGAGTGCATCGACCAGATCGTTTCCTACTTCCGCCATGCTGCCCAAGGCCTGGAAGAGAAGAAGCAGATCCTTTATCTCCTCGGCCCGGTAGGTGGCGGCAAGTCCTCCCTGGCAGAGAAGCTCAAGCAGCTCATGGAACGCGTTCCTTTTTATGCCATCAAGGGATCGCCAGTCTTCGAATCGCCCCTGGGTCTGTTCAATGCCGACGAGGACGGTGCCATTCTCGAAGAGGAATACGGCATCCCGCGGCGTTACCTGCGCTCGGTGATCTCGCCCTGGGCGACCAAGCGCCTGAACGAATTCGGCGGCGACATCAGCAAGTTCCGCGTGGTCAAGCTCTACCCCTCGATCCTCAACCAGATCGCCATTGCCAAGACCGAGCCCGGCGACGAGAACAACCAGGACATTTCCGCCCTGGTGGGCAAGGTGGATATCCGCAAGCTCGAGGAATTCCCGCAGAACGACGCCGACGCCTACAGCTTCTCGGGCGCGCTGTGCCGGGCCAACCAGGGCCTGATGGAATTCGTCGAGATGTTCAAGGCGCCGATCAAGGTGCTGCACCCGTTGCTGACCGCCACCCAGGAAGGCAACTACAACAGCACCGAGGGGCTGGGCGGTTTGCCGTTCAGCGGCATCATCCTGGCCCACTCGAACGAATCGGAATGGCACAGCTTCCGCAACAACAAGAACAACGAGGCCTTCATCGACCGGATCTACATCGTCAAGGTGCCCTACTGCCTGCGGGTCGCCGACGAGATCAAGATCTACGACAAGCTGCTCGTCGGCAGCTCCCTGGCCCACGCCCACTGCGCGCCGGACACCCTGCGCATGCTGGCGCAGTTCTCCGTGCTGTCACGCCTGAAGGAGCCGGAGAACTCCAACATCTATTCGAAGATGCGTGTCTACGATGGTGAGAACCTTAAGGACACAGATCCGAAAGCGAAGTCGATTCAGGAGTATCGCGATACGGCAGGCGTGGACGAAGGCATGAACGGCCTGTCGACCCGCTTCGCCTTCAAGATCCTCTCCAAGGTGTTCAACTTCGACCCGCACGAAGTGGCAGCCAACCCGGTGCACCTCCTTTATGTGCTGGAACAGCAGATCGAACAGGAGCAGTTCCCGGCCGAAATGCGCGAGCGCTACCTGCGCTACATCAAGGAGTACCTGGCGCCGCGCTACATCGAGTTCATCGGCAAGGAAATCCAGACTGCCTACCTGGAGTCCTACAGCGAATACGGCCAGAACATCTTCGACCGCTATGTGCTGTACGCGGATTTCTGGATCCAGGATCAGGAATACCGCGACCCGGAAACCGGCGAAATCCTCAATCGCGTAGCCCTGAACGAGGAGCTGGAGAAAATCGAGAAGCCCGCCGGCATCAGCAACCCGAAGGATTTCCGCAACGAGATCGTCAACTTCGTGCTGCGCGCCCGGGCCAACAACAACGGCAAGAACCCCAGCTGGCTCAGCTACGAGAAGCTGCGCGTGGTCATCGAGAAGAAAATGTTCTCCAACACCGAGGATCTCCTGCCGGTCATCAGCTTCAATGCCAAGGGGAGCAAGGAGGAGCAGCAGAAGCACAACGACTTCGTCAAACGCATGGTCGAGCGCGGCTATACGGAGAAACAGGTACGCCTGCTGTCCGAATGGTACCTGCGGGTACGCAAGTCGCAGTAAAACAGTCTCAAGCTGCAAGTCAGGAACACGCCAGCCGGAGGCGCCGTATCGTACGGCGTCCTCCGCGCTTTGCAGCCTGAAGCTCCCCGGAGGGGTCTATGAGCTACGTCATCGACAGGCGATTGAACGGCAAGAACAAGAGCACCGTGAACCGGCAGCGGTTCCTGCGGCGCTACCGCGAGCACATCAAGAAGGCCGTGGAGGAGGCCGTCAGCCGCCGCTCCATCACCGACATGGAGCATGGCGAACAGATCAGCATTCCCGGCCGTGACATCGACGAACCGGTTTTGCACCACGGTCGCGGTGGCCGCCAGACCATCGTCCACCCCGGCAACAAGGAATTCACCACCGGTGACCGCATCCCCCGACCCCAGGGCGGCGGCGGTGGGCGCGGGGGCGGCAAGGCCAGCAATCAGGGCGAGGGCATGGACGACTTCGTCTTCCAGATCACTCAGGAGGAATTCCTCGACTTCATGTTCGAGGACCTCGAGCTGCCCAACCTGGTAAAGCGCCACCTCACCGGGTCCGACACCTTCAAGACCGTGCGGGCGGGCATCAGCAACGAAGGCAACCCGTCGCGCATCAACATCGTCCGCACCCTGCGCTCGGCCCACGCCCGCCGCATCGCGCTCTCCGGCAGCAGTCGCGGCAAGCTGAAGGTAGCGAAAGCGGAGCTGGAACGCCTGAAGCGCGAGGAACCGGACAACTTCGGCGATATCCAGGAACTTGAGGCAGAAATCGCCAGGCTTCGCGCCAGGATCGAGCGAGTCCCCTTCCTCGACACCTTCGACCTCAAGTACAACCTGCTGGTCAAGCAGCCCAACCCATCGTCCAAGGCGGTGATGTTCTGCCTGATGGACGTCTCGGGCTCCATGACCCAGGCCACCAAGGACATCGCCAAGCGCTTCTTCATCCTCCTTTACCTCTTCCTCAAGCGGAACTACGACAAGATCGAGGTCGTGTTCATCCGCCACCACACCAGCGCCCGCGAGGTGGACGAGGAAGAGTTCTTCTACTCCCGGGAAACCGGCGGCACCATCGTCTCCAGCGCGCTCAAGCTGATGCAGGAGATCATGGCCGAGCGCTACCCCATCAATGAATGGAATATCTATGCCGCCCAGGCTTCGGACGGCGACAACTGGAACGACGATTCACCCATCTGCCGGGATATCCTGATCAAGCAGATCATGCCGTTCGTGCAGTACTACACCTACGTCGAGATCACTCCGCGCGAGCATCAGGCGCTGTGGTACGAGTACGAACAGGTCTGCGAAGCGTTCGGCGATACCTTCGCCCAGCAACAGATCGTCTCGGCGGCGGATATCTACCCGGTGTTCCGCGAGCTGTTCCATCGCAGGCTCGTGACCTGAGGGGAGGCGTGAAATGACTGCCAGCAAGAAGGAACGCAAGCCCATTTCCACAGGGTCGGAATGGACCTTCGACCTGATCCGCACCTACGACCGCGAGATCAGCAGGATCGCCGAGCGCTATGCGCTGGACACCTACCCAAACCAGATCGAAGTGATCAGCGCCGAGCAGATGATGGACGCCTATGCGTCAGTCGGCATGCCCATCGGCTATCACCACTGGTCCTACGGCAAGCACTTTCTCGCCACCGAGAAGGGTTACTCGCGGGGCCAGATGGGCCTCGCCTACGAGATCGTGATCAACTCCGACCCCTGCATCGCCTATCTGATGGAGGAAAACACCATCACCATGCAGGCCCTGGTCATCGCTCATGCCTGCTACGGCCACAATAGCTTCTTCAAGGGCAACTACCTGTTCCGCACCTGGACCGACGCCAGCTCGATCATCGACTACCTGGTGTTCGCCAAGCAGTACATCAATCTGTGCGAAGAGCGCCACGGCATCGATGCGGTGGAAGACCTACTCGACTCCTGCCACGCCCTGATGAACTACGGCGTGGACCGCTACAAACGGCCCTACCCCATTTCCGCCGAGGAGGAACGGCGCCGGCAGAAAGAACGTGAAGAACACCTGCAGAAGCAGATCAACGACCTCTGGCGCACCATTCCCAAGGGCGCCGGCAAGGGTGGCGAGAAGGACAACCAGCGTTTCCCCGCCGAACCGCAGGAAAACATCCTCTACTTCATCGAGAAGCACGCCCCCCTGCTGGAACCCTGGCAGCGGGAAGTGGTGCGCATCGTGCGCAAGGTCGCCCAGTACTTCTATCCACAACGCCAGACCCAGGTGATGAACGAAGGCTGGGCCACCTTCTGGCACTACACGCTTCTCAATGACCTGTACGACGAAGGGCTCGTCACCGAAGGCTTCATGATGGAGTTCCTGCAATCGCACACCAGCGTGGTCTACCAGCCGCCCTTCGACAGCCCCTACTACAGCGGCATCAACCCCTACGCCCTGGGCTTCGCGATGTACCGCGACATCCGCCGCATCTGCGAGGAACCCACGGAGGAAGACCGCCACTGGTTCCCGGACATCGCCGGCAGCGACTGGCTGTCAACGCTCAAGTTCGCCATGAACAGCTTCAAGGATGAAAGCTTCATCCTGCAGTTCCTGTCACCCAAGGTGATCCGCGACTTCAAGCTGTTCAGCATCCTCGACGACGACCAGAAGGATGAGCTGTACGTCCCGGCCATCCATGACGAGCAAGGCTACCGGCTGATCCGCGAAACCCTGGCCGCCCAGTACAACCTCGGCAACCGCGAACCCAACGTGCAGATCTGGAGCGTGGATCGTCGTGGCGATCGCTCGCTCACCCTGCGCCACCAGCAGCACGACCGCAAACCCCTGGGGGAGTCCACCGACGAGGTACTCAAGCACCTGCACCGGCTTTGGGGCTTCGATATCCACCTGGAAACCCGTTACGGCGAACAGATCACAGGGAGTCATCACGTCCCCCCAAAGGGGGAGCGCACTGAGGACGGGGAATACCCGCGCCTGGACCTGATCATTCCACCCATTTGATCGGTTGACCGCGTGCCCGGCCCACGCCGAGCATGCGGTTCACCCCTATGGGAGCCGCCCTCAGATGCGCCTGTTCCTCGTCCTGCTGCTGTGTCTGGCCCTGGCCACCTGCTCCACGTCCATCCCGCAAATCCGCATCCTGCAACCGGCCAGTGCCGAACTGGCCGGGCGCAGCAGCTTTGCGCTGGTGCCGCCGGAACAGGCGGTGAACGGTGAGCTGCCGTATCGGGAGCGCTACGCCCAGCTCGCCCCTCTGATCCGGCAGGAGCTGGAAGCCCGCGGCTATCGCGCTGAAGGCAATGCACAGTTGCAGGTGTACTACTGGCTGGCCGTGAACAATCAGCCGCTCGAATTCAAGGTCGATCAGGCGCCCCCCAGTCCCCTTGGTCCCTACCAGGCCATCCACCGACTGCGTGACGAGACTGGAACCTTGCGCCTGCGCCTGACCGATCCCGCCGGCAAGGTACTTTGGGAAGGCTTGGCCAGCACCGGCCTCAGCCCCTCCTGGGACAGTGCCGAACTGCTCGAAAACGCAGTAAGGGCGCTGATCGGGCAGATTCCTGCAACCCACTAGACTGCTATCCTCCGCAGCCACGGAGGCAACACATGCAGATATACAAAGTCGGTGGCGCGGTACGCGACCGCCTGTTGAATCGCGCCATCACCGAGAACGATTGGGTCGTGGTGGGCGCCACCGCTGAAGAAATGCTGGAAAAGGGTTACCGCCCAGTGGGCGCGGACTTCCCGGTGTTCCTGCATCCGCAGACCGGCGAGGAATATGCCCTGGCGCGCACCGAGCGCAAGAGTGGACGCGGCTACGGCGGCTTCACCTTCTACGCCAGCCCGGATGTGACCCTGGAACAGGACCTGATTCGCCGGGATCTCACGGTCAACGCCATGGCCGAGGATGACCACGGCAATCTCATCGACCCCTATGACGGCCAGAAAGACCTCGAATCCCGCGTACTGCGCCACGTCTCCCCCGCTTTCGCCGAAGACCCGCTGCGAGTCCTGCGCGTCGCACGATTCGCCGCACGCTATGCGCCCCTGGGCTTCACCGTCGCGCCGGAAACCCTTGAGCTGATGCGGCAGATCGCCGAATCAGGCGAACTGGATGCCCTGACACCGGAGCGCAGCTGGAAAGAAATCTCTCGCGCCCTGATGGAGCCACGCCCGGACGTGTTCATCCAGGTGCTGCACGAATGCGGCGCCCTGGCAGCCTGGTTGCCTGAAGTGGACGGCCTGTTCGGCGTGCCGCAGCCGGCGCAACATCACCCGGAAGTCGACACCGGCGTGCACGTGCTGGTCGTCCTGCGCCAGTGCGCCGAGCACGACCAGCCGCTGACCGTACGCTGGGCCAGCCTGTTGCACGACCTGGGCAAGGGCCTGACCCCAGAAGAGGAATGGCCCCAGCACATCGCCCACGAAAAGCGCGGCCTGAAACTGATCAAGGCCATCAATGAGCGCTGCAAGGCGCCCCGCGACTGCCAGGAACTGGCACTGTTGGTCGGCGAGTATCACACCCACGCCCATCGCGCCCTGGAACTGCGCGCCTCCACCCTGCTGGAGCTCTTGCAAAGCTTCGACGTCTACCGCCGGCCGCAGCGCTTCGAAGAGTTCGTCGCCGCCAGTGAGATGGACGCGCGCGGCCGCACCGGTCTAGAGCATCGCGACTATCCGCAGGCCGCCTATCTGCTGGGCGCAGCCCAGGCTGCCCGCCAAGTCGCCGTGCAACCGCTGCTGGAAAAGGGATTGAAGGGAGCCGAATTGGGCGAAGCGCTCAAGGCCGAGCGCCTCAAGGCACTCAAGGCTTACAAGGAAGGTGGCGGGAAGGCCTGAATCAGCCCGGGCGGCGTCAGCTCGACGCCGCGCCAGGAGAAGGATGCCGGCCAGAGTGCCTGCTCGATAGCGGCACGCTCCCAGAGCTCAGCGAAGCCTCGATGTTCGCCGGGATGCTGAAGCTCGGGCGCCAGCAGCGACAGGGGCCAGAGCACGAAAGCATTTTTCAGCACTTCCGGGCGCGGCAGGATGAGGCCGTCGAAGTTCCCCACGCGATCGCCATACAGCAGCACGTCGATGTCCAGCGGCAGTCCCTTGCGGCCCGGCGCATAACGACCGTTGTCAGCCTCGATCTCCTTCAGGCGGCGATCCAGTTCGTGCAAGGACAGGTCGGTGAGGGCGGCCACCACGAAATTGAAGAAGTTCCCGCTCTTGATACCCACGGGAAAGCTTTCGAACACCGGAGAGCAGCGAATGTCCTGGAGGAATCCGTCCAGCGCCTCGAGCCCGGCGGTCAGATTCCGCTCACGCTCGATATTGCTGCCGAGGCCAAGGTAGATACGAGTCAGCGACATCCGCGCTCGATCTCCACGCCAACGCTGCTGGCTGCCGGTACGGCACCGGGTTTGTGCAGCTTCAGGCGGACCCAGGGAATATTGAACTCGGTCATCAGCACAGCCACCAGGCGCTCAGCGAAGGTTTCCACCAGGAGGAACTGCGCCTCGGCGGCGAACGCCTGGATGCGCTGGGAAACGGCGGCATAGTCGAGTGCTTTCTCGAGGTCGTCGCCAGCAGCGGCCGGTCGGTTGTCCCAGGCCAGATGCAGGTCCAGTCGCAGGCACTGGCGGATACTGCGCTCCCAGTCATAGGCACCGATTACGGTGTCCACTTCCAGACCCTCGATGAAAACCGTGTCCACGTCAGTGCTGCCCCGCTAGAATCGGGACTTCCTCGCCCCGGAATGGATACCATGTTTTGGCTGCTGGCGACTCTCGCCTACCTGCTCGGATCGTTGTCCTTCGCCATTCTGCTCAGCCGACTCTTCGGCACGGGCGACCCACGTGCCCAGGGTTCCGGCAACCCTGGCGCCACCAATATGTTGCGGGTGGCGGGAAAGAAACTTGCGATCCTGACCCTGCTTGGCGACCTGCTCAAAGGCGTGTTGCCGGTACTGGTCGCCCATCTCTGTGGCTTCGACATCCAACAGCAGGCCTGGGTCGGCCTCGCAGCGGTGCTCGGGCACCTTTATCCCATTTACTTCCGATTTCGCGGCGGCAAGGGTGTCGCCACCGCCGCCGGCATGCTGCTCGGCCTGTATCCACCGGCAGCACTACTGGCCATTTGCGCCTGGGCGCTGACCTTCTACCTGACTCGTACCAGTTCGCTGGCGGCCTTGATCGCCACGCCGCTCACACTGCCGCTGCTGGCCTGGCAACAACCCGGCGCGCTGCTACCGATGACAGTGCTGACCGGACTTATCGTCTGGCGCCATCGCGGCAATCTACGCGACCTTTTCGCAGGACGCGAACGGCATTTCTGAACGTCTGCGTGAAATCGACTCACCCAGTAATCAGACTGGGGGCAGTTGCTCCATCGACCAACGCGCCTGTACACCAATCGCCGGGCCATCCTGCTGGCCCGCCAGCAAACGCTGGCAGCCGGCGTAAGCGATCATCGCGCCGTTGTCGGTGCAGAAACGCGGCCGTGCATAGAACACATCACCCTTCAGCTCACCGAGCATCTTGGCCAAGGCCTGGCGCAACGACTGGTTGGCGCTGACACCGCCGGCGATCACCAGGCGCTTGAGACCGGTCTGCTTGAGCGCGCGACGGCACTTGATGGTGAGAGTCTCCACCACCGCCTGTTCGAAGGCCAGAGCGATGTCGCAACGGGTTTGCTCGCCGTCGTCTCCAGCATCGCGGCAGCGCTGCCAGGTATTGAGGGCGAAGGTCTTGAGGCCGCTGAAAGAGAAGTCCAGGCCGGGACGATCGGTCATCGGCCGTGGGAACACGAAGCGGCCGGGGGTGCCGCTCTGGGCCAGCCGCGCGATTTCCGGACCGCCCGGATAACCGAGGCCGATCAGCTTGGCGGTCTTGTCGAAGGCTTCGCCCGCGGCGTCGTCCACCGACTCGCCGAGCAACTGGTAGCGGCCGATGCCATCCACCCGCACCAACTGGGTGTGACCACCCGAAACCAGCAAGGCGATGAACGGGAACTCCGGCGGCGTTTCTTCCAGCATGGGCGCCAGCAAGTGGCCTTCCATATGGTGGACACCAAGCGCCGGCACGCCCCAGGCGAACGCCAGGGCCTGGGCACAGGAGGCCCCCACCAGCAGCGCGCCAACCAGGCCGGGACCCGCGGTGTAGGCGATGCCGTCGATATCCTCGGGCTTGCGACCGGCCTCTTCCAGCACTTCGCGCAGCAGCGGCAGCAGGCGCTTCACATGGTCGCGGGACGCCAGCTCGGGCACGACGCCGCCGTAGACCCGATGCAGGTCGATCTGACTGAACAGCGCATCGGCCAGCAGGCCGCGTTCACTGTCATAAAGGGCGACGCCGGTTTCGTCGCAGGAGGTTTCCAACCCCAGCACTAGCATGGGTACGCGCCTTTCTGGCCTGGCAAAAGAAGAAGGCGCGAATCATAATCGCCGCCCCCTGCGCCGACCAGCGGTTTTCGACTGAAGGCTTTGCATTCCGTGCCCTGAGGCGTTAATATCCGCAGCCCTTGAAATCCGACGCGCCACCGAGCCAGCTTTTGCCGGAATGCGTCGACCATTCGGTAATTGATGAAGGTACGACCTGGATGCCAGCCGTCAAAGTTAAAGAGAACGAACCCTTCGACGTAGCTCTGCGTCGTTTCAAGCGCTCCTGCGAGAAAGCCGGCGTACTGGCCGAAGTTCGCAGCCGTGAGTTTTACGAGAAGCCCACTGCAGAGCGCAAGCGCAAAGCCGCCGCCGCGGTCAAGCGTCACGCCAAGAAAGTGCAGCGCGAGCAGCGTCGCCGCGAGCGCCTGTACTGAGTTAGCAGGCTACGCCGCACGCTCACGCATCGCCCGGCTCCGGCCGGGCGAGTGCATGCTGGGTACACAAGAAACTCCGCTTCGCTTTTGCGAATGGCGGAGTTTTTTGCTTTCCAGCGCAAGACTCCCGCCTGACTTCACTGACCGGGCGCGAGTATGCTTTGAACCTTCCCGCGCCCTGAGCACCCTATGGCTGGCCTGATCCCCCAAGGCTTCATCGACGATCTGCTGAACCGCACCGACATAGTCGAAGTGGTCGGCGCCCGCGTGCAGCTGAAGAAGGCCGGCAAGAACTACACCGCTCGCTGCCCCTTCCATAACGAAAAGACGCCCTCCTTCAGCGTCAGCCCGGACAAGCAGTTCTATTACTGCTTCGGCTGCGGCGCCGGCGGCAATGCCCTCGGCTTCGTCATGGATCACGATCACCTGGACTTCCCCCAGGCGGTCGAGGAACTGGCCAAGCGCGCAGGCCTGGAAGTCCCCAGAGAAGAAGGCGGTCGCAGCAGCGGGCCACGCCAGCCGAGCGATTCGCCGCTCTACGCCCTGCTTACCGCTGCATCGGACTTCTATCGCCACGCGCTGAAGCAACACCCGACCCGAAAGGCCGCCGTCGAATACCTGAAAGGACGCGGCTTGACCGGCGAAATCGCCCGCGACTTCGGCCTCGGCTTCGCCCCGCCCGGCTGGGACAACCTGCTCAAACACATGAGCGGAGACAGCCTGCAGCAGAAGCACATGATCGACGCCGGCTTACTGATCGAAAACACCGATACCGGCAAGCGCTACGACCGCTTCCGTGACCGGGTGATGTTCCCGATCCGTGACAGCCGTGGACGCATCATCGCCTTCGGTGGCCGGGTGCTTGGCGACGACAAGCCCAAGTACCTGAACTCGCCGGAAACCCCGGTTTTCCACAAGGGCCAGGAACTCTACGGGCTGTTCGAGGCACGCAAGCACAATCGCAACCTCGACGAAATCATGGTCGTCGAGGGGTACATGGACGTCATCGCCCTCGCCCAACAGGGCCTGCGCAATGCCGTCGCCACGCTGGGTACGGCCACCAGCGAAGAGCACATCCGCCGCCTGTTCCGCCTGGTGCCGAACATCCTCTTCTGTTTCGACGGCGACCAGGCAGGACGCAAAGCCGCTTGGCGCGCCCTGGAAGCAACCCTCTCCGGGCTGGAGGACGGACGCCGCGCGCGCTTCCTCTTCCTGCCCGAGGGCGAAGACCCGGACAGCCTGGTCCGCAAGGAAGGCACCGACGCATTCCGGGCGCGGATCACCCAGCATGCACAACCGCTCGCGGACTACTTCTTCCAGCAACTGACTCAGGAAGCCGACCCCAGCTCACTGGAAGGCAAGGCTCACCTGGCTACGCTGGCCGCGCCGCTGATCGAGCGAATTCCCGGCGCTAATCTCAAGGTCCTGATGCGCCAGCGCCTGGCCGAGATTACCGGCCTCAATGGCGAGGCACTCGGCCAGTTCGCCCGCAGCGCGACACCGGCGAGAAGCGAGAGCCACGACCACCCGGAAGACGCCTACTACGCATCCTTCGCCGGCTACGACGACCAGCAGCACGAGCCGGACCATTCGCACTACTTCGAGCAGCCAGCCGCCCAGCAGGGCACCTGGCAGAAAGACGAACGGCGTAAGGAAGGCTGGAAAAAGGACGACTGGAAGAAAGACGGCAAGAAATGGAACAAGCAGGGCCGCGATGATTTCAGGCAGCCGCCGCGCACGGAAGTGAAGGTGGAATCCCCCACTCTCACGGCACTTCGCACGCTGTTGCACCATCCGTCATTGGCGCAGAAAGTCGAGGATGCCAGCCACTTCGCCGCCGAAGACGACACGTACGCCCAGCTCATGGTGGCGCTCGTGGAGGCCGTTCAGAAGAATCCGAAACTTCGTTCGCTGCAGCTGATCGCCCGCTGGCATGGCACCGATCAGGGCCGTCTATTACGGGCCCTGGCGGAAAAGGAATGGCTGATTTCCGAAGACAACCTTGAACAACAGTTTTTCGACACTATAACTAGGTTGTCGGCTCGCCAGCGGGAACGCCGCCTGGAAAAGCTGCTGCGAAAAGCGCGGCAAAGCGAACTCAGCGCAGAGGAAAAAGATCAGCTGCGCGACCTCCTCAGCCGCAACACTTCTCCCCTGACTCCGACCCCAACTGGCGCGTAAGGCCCCGGATCAGGTATAATCCTCGGCTTGTTTTCAGCCCGCCAAGACCTTAAATGGATAGGGTGCTATGTCCGGAAAAGCGCAACAGCAGTCTCGCCTTAAAGAATTGATCGCCCGTGGACGTGAGCAGGGATACCTGACTTACGCGGAGGTCAACGACCACCTGCCGGAGGATATTTCCGATCCGGAACAGGTGGAAGACATCATCCGCATGATCAACGACATGGGGATCAACGTATTCGAAAGTGCCCCGGATGCGGATGCCCTGTTGCTGGCCGAAGCCGATACCGACGAAGCCGCTGCAGAAGAAGCCGCCGCCGCTCTGGCTGCGGTGGAAACCGACATCGGCCGCACTACCGACCCCGTGCGCATGTACATGCGTGAAATGGGTACCGTGGAACTGCTGACCCGCGAAGGCGAGATCGAAATCGCCAAACGCATCGAGGAAGGCATCCGCGAAGTCATGAGCGCGATCGCCCACTTCCCTGGCGCGGTCGACGGCATTCTCGCCGACTACCAGCGCATCACCAGCGAAGGCGGTCGCCTGTCCGACGTTCTCAGCGGTTATATCGACCCGGATGACGGCACCGTGCCGGCTGAGGAAGTCGAGCCCGTCGAACTGAAGGACGATTCCGCTTCGGCCAAGGACAAGGACGAAGACGAGGACGAAGAAAGCGAAGGCGACGAAGAGGAAGAAGGCGATGGCGGTCCGGACCCGGAAGAAGCCCTGCGCCGCTTCACTGCCGTTTCCGATCAGCTCGAAAAGGCCAAGAAGGCCCTGAAGAAGCACGGCCGCAACAGCAAGCAGGCTACTGAAGAGCTGCAGGCCCTGGCCGAGCTCTTCATGCCGATCAAGCTGGTGCCGAAGCAGTTCGACGCTCTTGTGGAAAAAGTCCGCAGCGCCCTGGACCGTGTCCGCGGTCAGGAACGCGCCATCATGCAGCTGTGCGTGCGTGATGCCCGTATGCCGCGTGCCGACTTCCTGCGCCTGTTCCCGGGCAACGAAGTGGACCTCGACTGGGCCGACAGCCTGGCCAAGGGCAAGGCCAAGTACGCCGAAGCCATCGGCAAGCTGGTGGACGACATCAAGCGCAACCAGCAGAAGCTGGTGGATCTCCAGAACGAGGTCGAACTGACCGTCAACGAGATCAAGGACGTCAACCGCCGCATGTCCATCGGTGAAGCCAAGGCTCGCCGGGCGAAGAAAGAGATGGTCGAGGCCAACCTGCGTCTCGTGATCTCCATCGCCAAGAAGTACACCAACCGCGGTCTGCAGTTCCTCGACCTGATCCAGGAAGGCAACATCGGCCTGATGAAGGCGGTGGACAAGTTCGAATACCGTCGCGGCTACAAGTTCTCGACCTACGCCACCTGGTGGATCCGTCAGGCGATCACTCGCTCGATCGCCGACCAGGCACGCACCATCCGTATTCCGGTGCACATGATCGAGACCATCAACAAGCTCAACCGCATCTCCCGTCAGATGCTGCAGGAAATGGGTCGCGAGCCCACTCCGGAAGAGCTTGGCGAGCGCATGGAGATGCCCGAGGACAAGATCCGCAAGGTATTGAAGATCGCCAAAGAGCCGATCTCCATGGAAACCCCGATCGGCGACGACGAAGACTCGCACCTGGGCGACTTCATCGAGGACAGCACCATGCAGTCCCCGATCGATGTAGCCACTGTGGAGAGCCTCAAGGAAGCGACCCGCGAAGTCCTGGCCGGCCTCACCGCCCGTGAAGCCAAGGTCCTGCGTATGCGCTTCGGCATCGACATGAACACCGACCATACCCTCGAGGAAGTCGGCAAACAGTTCGATGTAACCCGTGAGCGTATCCGTCAGATCGAAGCCAAGGCGCTGCGCAAGCTGCGTCACCCGTCGCGAAGCGAGCACCTGCGCTCCTTCCTCGACGAGTAAGCGATACGAGAACCCCCGGCCAGTCCGGGGGTTTTCTTTTGTGTGTCGCATCGCTCAGCGCGTTCATTTCACTTCCAGCCGACAAGCGGTCACGTCTACACTTCGGTCCTACATCCCTTCAAGGAATGAGGCCGCCAATGGCGCGAGCGCGGGCCCTACTGATGCTTTGGCTGGCACTCTGGACCTTCCCGGCCGGCGCCCTGACGCTCACTCCGGAAGAACAGGCCTGGCTCGACACTCACGGCGAGCTGCAACTCGGTATCGACACCTCCTGGCCCCCCTTCGAATTCCAGGATTCCCAAGGCCGCCACCAAGGCCTGGCAGCCGACTACGTCGAACTGATCCGTCGCAAACTGAAGCTCAAGCTCACCCCGGTGGAGTCCGGTAATTGGGGCGAAGTGCTCAAACGAGCCCGCGAAGGTGAACTGGACATCCTCCCCGGCGTCATGTCCACCCCGGAACGCCAGCAGTACCTGAACTTCACGCGGCCCTATCTCGACTTCCCCATCGTCATCCTTTCCCAGACACGGGGCCCCCAGCCATCGAACATCCAGGACCTCTACGGCCTGCGCGTCGGCGTCGTATCCGACTATGCCCCCCATGAACTCCTGCGCAACCAGCACCCCGACCTGAGCCTGCAGGGCTACCCCACAGTGGCCGCCGCGCTACAGGCCCTGGCCACCGGCCAGGTAGACGCCTTCGTCGGTGACCTTGCCTCCAGTGTCTGGAGCCTGCGCCAGCTCAAGCTGAACGGCATCAGCATCAGCGGCGAGACGCCCTATCGCTATCAACTGGCCATGGCGACGCCGAAAATCCATCCGCTACTCGCCGGCATCCTCGACAGGGTATTCGCCGAGATCACCCCGGAAGAAACCGCGGCCATCCAGGAGCGCTGGGTGGGCGATGCCCTCTACCCGCACATCGACTGGAAGCGCATCCTGCTCTATGGCCTGCCGGCCGTGCTGCTGCTGGCCGGCGTGCTTGCCTTCGTCATGCGCGTCAATCGCCGCCTCAGCAATGAAATGACCAGCCGCGCCGCCCTGCAGGAAGAGCTGCGCAGCAGCGAACAGCATTACCGCGGCCTCGTGGAGAGCCTCAACGCCATCGCCTGGGAGATGCGCGTCGAAGATTACTGCTACACCTACGTTTCGCCCCACGCCGAACGCCTGCTCGGCTACCCCTTGAGCAACTGGCTGGAGCCCGGCTTCTGGCGGCGCACCCTGCACCCCGACGACTCAGGATGGGCCAACGCTTTCTGCGAAACCGAAACCATTGCCGGCCGCGACCACAGTCTCGACTACCGCATGATCACTGCCGACGGCCGGGTGCTATGGGTGCGCGACATCATCACGCTCATTCCCCACGGTGAGACGCAGATGATGCGCGGCTTGATGATCGACATCACCGAGGCCAAACAGACCGAGCAGGCGCTGCAACTCTCCGAGCAGAAGTTCGCCTCGGTTTTCCACAATTGCCCCGACATCATCGTCATCGCGCGCCGCACCGATGGCAACCTGCTGGCGATCAACCAGACCTTCGAGCAACAGATCGGACTCAAGGCCAGCGAAGCCCTCGGCCGTACCGCCACTGAGCTGGATATCTGGGGCATTCCCGGCATCGGCCCGAAACTCCTCCAGCGTCTGCAACAAGGCAATCCGCTGCACAACCTGGAGATGCCCTTCCGCCGCGCCAATGGGGAAACCTTCATCGGCCTGATTTCCGCGCAGAGCATCGACCTGGACAACATCCCGTCCCTGGTCGTGGTAGTCCGCGACATCACCCAACTCAAGGAAACCCAACAGCTGCTGCAGGTTTCCGAAGAGAAGTTCGCCCGCGCCTTCCATGCCTCGCCAGACGGCCTGCTCATCACCCGCATGAGCGACGGGCGCCTGCTGGAGGCCAACGGTGGCTTCACCCGGATCACCGGCTACAGCCAGCGAGAGATCGCCGACCGCTCCACCCTCGAACTCGGCTTGTGGGCCAACCCGGCCGACCGCGCGCTCATGATCCAGGCCATCCAGGAACACGGCAGCCTGCACCACTACACCACTGCCGTACGTACCAAGACTGGCCAGATACGCATCTGCGAGCTCTCCGCCCAACCGATGCCCATCGACGGCGAACCCTGCATGCTGACCATTGCCCGCGACGTCACCGAGCGCCAGCAGATGCAGGAAAAGTTGCTGCAGGCCGCCACCGTGTTCGAGAGCACCGCCGAAGGCGTGATGATCACCGACACCGAACAACGCATCACGGCCGTCAACCGCGCCTTCAGTGAGATCACCGGCTACAGCGAAAGCGAGGCCCTCGGCCAGTCGCCGCGCTTGCTCGCCTCCGGCCAGCACGACAGCGCTTTCTACGCTGCCATGTGGCATCAACTCGAACGCGAAGGGCACTGGCAAGGCGAAATCTGGAACCGCCGCCGGAACGGTGAGCCCTACCCCGAATGGCTCACCATCAGCGCCGTGCGCGACCGCCATCAGCAGGTCACCCATTACGTCGGCGTGTTCGCCGACATCTCACCCCTCAAGCATGCGCAGGCCCGACTCGACTTCCAGGCCCACCACGACTCCCTCACTGGCCTGCCCAATCGCCTGCTGTTCGAAAGCCGCCTACAACTGGCGCTGGCCGACGCCACCACCGACCACCATCACGGCGCTGTCCTGTTCATAGACCTGGACCGTTTCAAGCACATCAACGACAGCCTCGGCCACCCGGTGGGCGACCTGCTGCTCAAGGGCATCGCCACCCGCTTGCGCGAGCAACTGCGCGACATCGATACCGTGGCCCGCCTCGGTGGCGACGAATTCATCATCCTCCTGCCCGGACTTCACAACGCTAGCGACGCACAAACCGTGGCCAACAAGCTTCTGGCCTGCTTCGAAGCGCCCATTCCCGCTGGCCAGCACGAGTTCTTCATGAGCGCCAGCATCGGCATCAGCCTGTTCCCCGAACACGGCCTGGACGTGGCGACCGTGGTGAAGAATGCCGACGCCGCCATGTACCGGGCCAAGGCCCGCGGCCGCAACCGCATCGAGTTCTATACCCGCGACCTCACCAGCCAGGCGACCGAGCGGATGGCCCTCGAGACCGAATTGCGCCGCGCACTGGAACGCAATGAAC
The DNA here is from genome assembly GCF_029871275.1 of Pseudomonas sp. BN414. NCBI lineage: Bacteria > Pseudomonadati > Pseudomonadota > Gammaproteobacteria > Pseudomonadales > Pseudomonadaceae > Pseudomonas > Pseudomonas sp. BN414. The sequence continues at coordinate 249,521 of NZ_SSOL01000076.1, read as the reverse complement.
TGTCCCTGAGCTACCAGCCCAAGTTCAGCCTCCAGCATCAGACGCTGGTGGGGGCCGAAGCCCTGGTGCGCTGGTATCACCCGCAGCTCGGCGAGATCCCTCCCGAGCGCTTCATCCCCCTCGCGGAAGAATGCGGCCTGATCCTCCCCCTGGGCGACTGGGTACTGGACCATGCCTGCCGGCAGATGCAGCAATGGCAGGAAGGCCACGCCCCGTTCGGCCCGCTCTCGGTCAACCTCGCCGGCGCCCAACTGCGCCAGCCGCTCCTGATGGAGCGCTTGCAAAAACTCATCCACGGACTGGGCCTCGAACCCCAGCGCCTGCAACTGGAAATCACCGAAAGCTTCATCATGAGCCAGGCCGAAGAAGCCCTCAGCGTGCTGCACAGCCTCAAGGCCCTCGGCGTGCAACTGGCCATCGACGACTTCGGCACCGGCTACTCCTCGCTCAGCTACCTCAAACGACTGCCGCTGGATGTGCTGAAGATCGACAAGTCCTTCGTACGCGGCCTGCCGGACGATCCCAACGACGCCGCCATCAGCCGCGCCATCATCGCCCTCGGCCGCAGCATGCAACTCACCGTCATCGCCGAAGGCGTCGAAACCAAGGCGCAGGAATATTTCCTCGCTGCAGAAGGATGCGAACAGATTCAAGGCTTTATCGTCAGCGCCGCCCTGCCCGCCGAGGCTTTCGCCCGCAAATTCCTCAGTCCCCTACCCGCGATTGGCACCCAGCAAAAGGCGCCTGTATAATCCGCCGGCCTTCTGGGGCCTATAGCTCAGTCGGTTAGAGCAGAGGACTCATAATCCTTTGGTCCACGGTTCGAGTCCGTGTGGGCCCACCAAATCAAAAGCCGCGCATTGCGCGGCTTTTGCGTTTCTGCAGCAAGCGAAACGGGACGCCAGGCGTCCCGTTCTTCACTCACATCCGCATCCGGCTTACTAGGCAAACTCAGCGCGCAGTTCGTTGGCCGCTGCCACCATGTTCACCAGCGCTGCTTCGGTTTCCGGCCAGGCGCGGGTCTTCAGGCCGCAGTCCGGGTTGACCCAGAGGCGCTCGGCGGAAACCCGCTGGGCGGCCTTGCGCAGCAGATTGATGATCTCGTCCTTGCCGGGCACGCGCGGCGAGTGGATGTCGTAGACGCCCGGGCCGATCTCGTTCGGATAGGCGAAGGCCTCGAAGGCATCCAGCAGCTCCATGTCGGAGCGTGAGGTCTCGATGGTGATGACGTCGGCGTCCATCGCGGCGATGGACTCGATCACGTCGTTGAACTCGCTGTAGCACATGTGGGTGTGGATCTGGGTTTCGTCCTTCACGCCGCTCGCGGTCAGGCGGAAGGCCTCGGTGGCCCAGTCCAGATAAGCCTGCCAGCCAGCCTTGCGCAGCGGCAGGCCTTCGCGGAACGCCGCCTCGTCGATCTGCACGATGCGGATGCCGGTCGCTTCCAGGTCCAGCACTTCGTCACGAATGGCCAGCGCCAATTGCCTGGCCTGCACCTCGCGGGACACGTCCTCGCGCGGGAAGGACCACATCAGCATGGTCACAGGGCCGGTCAACATGCCCTTCATCCATTTGGACGTCAGGCCCTGGGCATAGCGGATCCACTCCACAGTCATGGCGTTCGGACGGCTGAGATCACCAAAGATCACTGCTGGCTTCACGCAACGGGAGCCGTAGCTCTGGACCCAGCCGAAGCGGGTGAAGGCGTAGCCGTCCAGCTGTTCGGCGAAGTATTCCACCATGTCATTGCGCTCGGCCTCGCCGTGCACCAGGACGTCCAGGCCCAGCCTTTCCTGCACTTCCACGGCATGGCGGATTTCGCTGTGCATGGCTTCGGTGTACTCGGCCTCTGACAGCTTGCCCGCCTTGAACGCCTGGCGCGCCAGGCGGATGGCGGAGGTCTGCGGGAAGGAACCGATGGTAGTAGTCGGGAAGGCCGGCAGATAAAGCTCCGCACGCTGTTTCTCGATGCGCGCGGCGAAAGGTGCCGGACGCTTGTCATCTTCCGGTTTCAGCGCGGCAACGCGAGCCTGGACCGCTGGCTTGTGGATGCGCGGCGATTCAGCACCGCTGGCCTGCACGGCTTGGCTGACGGCCAAGGCCTCCAGCACCTCTGGAGACTCCGGTTCGGTCAGGGCGCGGGACAGCGCGGCAACTTCCTCGCACTTCTGCACGGCGAAAGCCAGCCAGCTCTTCAGCTCGGCATCCAGCTTGTCCTCGCGGGCCAGGTCGACCGGGCTGTGCAGCAGCGAGCAGGAGGGTGCCACCCACAGGCGATCGCCAAGGCGCTCATGAGCATGGCGCAGGACGTCGAGTGCTTTCTCCAGATCGCAGCGCCAGACGTTGCGGCCGTTCACCAGACCGAGGGACAGCACCTTGTAACCCGGCACGCGGTCGAGAATGGTCGGGTACTGCTCGGGCGCACGCACCAGGTCGATGTGCAGACCGTCCACCGGCAGGCCGGCGGCAAGGCCGAGGTTGTCTTCCAGGCCACCGAAATAGGTAGCGACCAGCTTCTTCAGCGGTTCTTTCTGCAGCAGGTTGTAGGCACGCTCGAAAGCATTCTTCCAGTCCTGGGGCAGGTCGAGCACGAGAATCGGTTCGTCGATCTGTACCCACTCCACGCCTTGGGCGTCGAGACGTTGGAGGATCTCCCCATACAGCGGCAACAGATGCTCCAGCAGGTCGAGCTTATCGAACTCGCCCCCCTTGGCCTTGCCCAGCCAGAGGTAGGTCAGCGGACCGATCAGCACCGGCTTCACGTTGTGGCCGAGGGCCTGGGCTTCAGCCACTTCCTCGAACAATTGCTCCCAGCTCAGGACGAACTGCTGGTCAGCGGAAAACTCAGGGACCAGATAGTGGTAGTTGGTGTCGAACCACTTCGTCATCTCCTGCGCGTGCGCGCCGCCGCAGCAACTGTCGCTGACACCACGGGCCATGCCGAACAGGGTCTGCAGGGTCGGCTTGGCGTTGCCGTGGCCCCGGAAGCGCTCGGGGATGACGCCGAAGGTCAGGGAGTGCGTCAGCACCTGGTCGTACCAGGCGAAATCGCCAACCGGCAGTAGATCGATCCCTGCGTCCTTCTGGATTTGCCAATGCTCAGCACGCAGCTTGCGGCCGACGGCACGCAGTCCGGCCTCGTCCAGCTCGCCCTTCCAGAAGGCTTCCTGGGCCTTCTTCAGTTCGCGATCCCCGCCGATACGCGGGAAGCCGAGGTTATGTGCCAATGCCATGGGAAATTCCTCCATTGAAAAATCATTGGGGGAATTGTCCAGCGCACCAAAACATGAGTAAAACTCAATAATTTCGCTATGAAATCAAGTTTCTCTCATGATGAGAGAACATCAGTCTTCGCCATCATCCGCGCGACGCAGCAGATAGGTGTCCATGATCCAGCCATTGGCCTCCCGAGCGTCGTGCCGCACCCGGCGAATCTCATCGGCCACTTCATTGAGCTTGCCGGAAATGAGGATTTCGTCCGGCGTGCCCACATAGGCACCCCAGTAGATTTCCAGCTGCGGATCATTCAACTGCTGGTAGGTATCTTCCGCATCGAGCATCACCACGACACTGTCGGCGTTCTCCGGGAAACCCTCGGCCAGCCGACGGCCCGTAGTGATCTGGACGGACTTGCCGATGCGGTTGAGCGGCACCTTGTGACGGGCCGTCAGCGCCTGGACGCTGGTAATCCCGGGGATCACATCGAACTCGAACTGGATCCGGCCACCTCGGAGGATGGATTCCAGGATTCGGATGGTGCTGTCGTAGAGCGACGGATCGCCCCAGACCAGGAAGGCCCCGCACTCGCCATCGGCCAGTTCTTCGTCGATCAGGCGTTCGAACACCTGCTGCTTGGCCAGGTTCAGGTCCCTGACATTAGCCCGGTAGTCGCCACCCTCGCGCTGACGTTCGGGGCTGCTGGCCTCGACGAATCGATAGTCGCGTTCGGTGATGTAGCGCTCGCAGATTTCCTGGCGCAGGTGGATGAGTTTTTCCTTGCTGTCGCCCTTGTCCATGATGAAGAACACATCGACCTGGTTCAGCGCCTTCACGGCCTGGATGGTGATGTACTCGGGGTTGCCGGCGCCGATGCCGATGATGAGCAGCTTCTTCATGGGGTAGATCCGTGGTGGGCAAAAGCACCGCCTGACACCGCATTCGATGCAACAAGCAGGCAGGAGGTGTGGGAGCGCAAAAGGTCGTCGCGATGCCCGTCGCTGTCAACGACTTTTGCGCCCCTACCCTCCCGCCGTCACGGGTTGGGCGGGGGCCCGACGCCGGGGCTGTAGACGCCCGGCGCCCCGATCACATCCGCCACTCCAGGCCGGCATAGACCGCCCGGCCATCGCCCGGCAGGAACTGCGCGCTATCCCGGCCCTGGGCGTCGGCGATCACCCCGGTGGTGGCGACGTAGGTCTTGTCGGAAAGGTTGCGTCCCTCCACGAAGAAGCCGAAGCCCTCGCCCGGACGGTAGCCCGCCTTGAGCCCCCAGATGACATAACCGTCGGCGTAGAGGGTTTCCGCCTGATCGACGTTGTAATGGTTCGGCACCCACTCGAAAGTCGGCCCGGCGTACCAACCTTCGCGCTGCCACAGGGCCTCGCCCTTGATGAACTGGCGCGGCAGGCCGGCCAAGCGGTTGTCGCCGTAGGTGTCGTCGTTGTCGAAGCGGAAATCGTTGAACAGATACTGTCCGCGCAGGACGAATTCGCCGATGGTCCAGGCGCCGCCAAGTTCGATGCCCTGGTGGATGGTGCGGTCGGCGTTGACCGTGCCCAGTGGCTGGCCATTGGCATCGTTCAGTGCCAGCAGCTCGTCGCGGATTTCGCTGCGGTAGACCGCTAGGTCCATGTCCACGCTATCCCGCTGCCAACGCATGCCGACTTCCACGGTGTTGGCCTTCTGCGCATCGTTGGCGGTCACCACCTGACCGCCGGTGAGCTCGCTGAAGGTCGGCGGCTCGAAGCTCTGGCTGAGGTTGGCGAACAGCTGCATCTCCTCGCTCAGGTCATGGCGCAAACCGATGCGGCCGATTCGACCGAGGTAGCTCTTGTTGAAGGATTCATCCTGGGGTAGGCAGAACGCCGTGACGAAGGCATTGCAACGCAGGCGGTCATCCACGTCGCGCTCCTGATGCAGCCGGGCCAGGCCGCCGATCAACGCCCAGCGTTCGGCCAGCGGAATCTCCAGCTCAGCGAAGGCATTGAGGTTGCGCGCGGTTTGATGCAGCTCGTTGACCTTGCGGCCCTTCTCGCCCCCGACGTTGACGTAGCGCGAATCCCAGTTGCGCCCCTGGCTGGCCTCCACGCCGCCGGTCCAGCGCCAACCCTCCTCGTTCATCCACTTGTGGGAAACGCGGAGGCCATAGTCCTCGCTGTCGACATCGAGCACCTGGAAGATGGGGTGGAACAGCGACTTGGTGCTGTAGAAGCTGGCGAACTCCAGACTGTGACCATCGTCCAGCTGCAGCACGCTGATGTTGCCCAAGCGGTCGAGATTGAAGTCGCGCTGCTGGACGCCGGTAATGTTGCCCGGTGCCGCCTGTTTCGGATCACGACGCATCTGCGCCAGGGTCAGGTTGCCCGGCAGGTCCGAGTCGGTCTCCACATGGGTCAGGTAGAAGCGCGTGGCCAGCCGCTCGTTGATTCGTCCGCCCAGGTTGGCGAAGTAGCGCTGGTTGTCCTGTCGGGAATGATCACGGTAGCCGTCCTGGCTGTAGCCGTTCGCACTGACAAAGCCATCCCAGTCACCGAAGTCCTGGGCCGCCGCGCCATAGATTCGCTGATAGCCGAAGCTGCCCCCTTCCGCGCGCAGGGTCACCGGCGGTGCGGTCTTGCCGGTGGGGCTGACGAAGTTGATGGCGCCACCGAGGGTGGCCGAACCATAGCGCCAGGCATTGGCGCCGCGCAGCACTTCGATGTGGTCGGTCGCCAGCGGCTCGATGGTCTGGAAGTCGAAGCTCCCGTCCGCGAGGTTGACCGGTGCGCCGTCCTGCATCAGCAGCAGGCCACGGCCATGGAAGGTGCGCTGCAGGCCGGAGCCGCGAATGGACAGGCGAGCTTCCTCGGCGCCGAAGCGCGGCTGGATGAACACGCCCGTTGCCATCCCCAGGGCGTCCTGCAGAGTGCTGCTGCGGCCGTTCTTGTAGGTCTCGGCATCGACCACCCCGGCGCCGCCGGGGATGTGTGAGAAGTCTTCTTTCTTCTCGGCGATGGTCGGCGAAGTCGGGTCGCGACGGTACTCGTCCGTCACGACGGTCTTGCCGAGTTCTACGTGCTCGGCATGGGCGAAACTGGCCAGGCTCACGCTCAGGGCGAGCAGGCTCAGCAAAGGAAATTGGCGCATGGCGCACTCCTTGGGTCTTGGATTGGCAGTCTTTTCGGGTGTTGCACAGCCGCGCAGCGCGCACGGGCAAGTGCCCGACGTCACAGCGGGAAGAAGACAGCGCGAAGACGGCTAGGGAGCGCGGGGGTTGGCGGAGGGCCAGGTATGGCGGGGTGAAGTTTTTTGGCGTGGTTCGAAGGTTATCGGGCGAGCATCGCGTACGCCCAGCAGCCAGGCCAGCACGAAGAGCGCGGCCATTGCCAGAGGGATTGTCCCGCATAGCGGGCATTTGAAAATGCCGGACCAGCCACTGGCAGCGCTGCCGTCCAGATCACCATCGAGGCTCGGACCGGCATTGGATGCGCCTGAGCAGAACGCACCACCCAGGCCGCTCAGTTCCAGACCCATCGCCTTCCCGTGGTGCAGACCGCAGGCGAACAGATTGAACAGGACGCACGCATAGAGCATCCAGGCAATCAGCGAGCGGTTGCGTCGGAAGGCATCCAAATCAGTCATGCCTGGTTCCATCCATCATGTTCCTGACCCTGAAGGGGCCTTGGTCGAGCTGATTTCAGACTCAGCATAGATGCGCTTTTCCAGCGCACCGCACACCCGCGCGCACCGGCCATCCAGCATTCCTGCGCGTACGTCAGGCCAGGAGGCAATTCGGTCGTCGAGTGCAGAGCCGGGCGTACCGGCGACGGATTCAGTGGAACGGAGAGGCGCGAGGATTGGCCGAAGGCCAGAGATAGCGCGGGGGCGCGTTGCGCCGCGTTTCGAAGGTGCTCGGGCGGGCATCGCGAACGCCCAACAGCCAGAGCAGGGTAAACAGCGCGGCCATTGCCAGGGGGATCGTCCCGCACAGCGGGCATTTGAAAACACCGGACCAGCCGCTGGCTGCGCTACCGCCCAGGTTGCCATCGAGACCCGGGTCGGCATTGGACTGGCCGGAGCAGAACGCGCCACCGAGGCCGCTCAACTCCAGGCCCATCGCCTGCCCGTGGTGCAGTCCGCACGCGAACAGATTGAACAGGACGCAGACATAGAGCATCCAGGCAATCAGCGAGCGGTCAGGGCGGGCGATTTTCATGGGCGACGACTCTAGCACCGGGGTTGCAGCGCTGGAAGCCGGGGCTGCGTGTGGTGCGTTGATGCAGTGCACATCTTCGTTCTTTCCGACTCGAACCTCATCCAAGTCCGCCATTTGCTTCGGATCCTGGCTTCCCGAAGGGCCAGATAAGGTGGCGCCTCCATCTGAGCGCTTGACCCTTCGGGGAAGCGCGAACAATCTATACGCAACTTACGTAGAGAACATGGACGCACTCTTCGTGGAACTGCCGCCCTTCCAGCGGTACCGGGCGGACTATCTGGATGACGACTCCTTCACCGCCCTGCAGCACCTGCTGTTGGTTCAGCCCGAGATAGGCGACCTCATCCAGGGCACCGGCGGACTGCGCAAGCTGCGCTTCGCGGACGAGCGGCGGGGCAAGGGCAAACATGGCGGTATCCGCGCTATCTATTACTGGTGGCTCGGCGGGTCCCAATTCTGGTTGTTCACCCTGTATGGCAAGGATGTCCGCGACGACCTGACCGAACGGCAGAAGAAGGTGCTGAAACAAATGCTTGAAGCCGAACTCAAGGCGAGGACCAGGACATGAAACGGGACATCTTTGCCGAACTACTGGAAGGCGTCGAAGCCCTCGCCGAAGTGCGCGAAGGCAAGGCCACCCTGAGAGTTTATCGGCTAAGGCTGCCGGAGCTTCGCGAAGTTTCGGCCCAGGAGCTGGTCGCACTGCGCGAACAGCTGAAGATGTCGCGCCCTGTGTTCGCCATGTACCTGCGCACCAACCCGCGCACTCTCGAAAACTGGGAGCAAGGGCGAGCCAAGCCCAATGCCCAGGCCACCACGCTGATTCGTTTGGTGCAACAGTACCCCGAGACCATGGAGCACTTGGCGAGCCTGGCCTGAGTCCGTCCCGCCCCACCCGGCAGCGTCTGGAGTTTCTCTATTCGGCTCATCTGATGAGCCGAATAAGCCCTCCTATTCGGCTCACAAGGGGCATCGGTTGCCTCCTAGCGCGTCGCAGACTTGGTTGCGGCCGGGGGTGGAATCCCGAACACGAGCGGAATGCACAACGCCATAAGCAGTCGAGGGGAAGGGCCTCACCTCAGCACCCTGACCCTGTGGGGGCGAATTCATTCGCTGAGGGCAGCGCAGCTGCCCCTGGGGACTTTGTAGGGCAGGTCTTCGACCTGCTTTGCGATTGAAATCGCCCCCACAAAGACAAGCCGCCGCAGCATCACGCCCCGACCGCAAACCCCCGCAGAAACCCCGCATAGGGCTTGGGCAACGGGAAATCCAGGTCGCCGCGCTTGCTGGTGGAAAGCCGCAGTTCCCCCAGCAGCTCCACCATCTTCAAGGCAGCGCTGACGCCGTCGATCACCGGCACGCCGATCTCTTCCTGCAGCGCGGCGGCCAGGTGGCTCATGCCAGCACAACCGAGGACGATGGCGCCCGACTCATCCCGTTCCAGCGCTTCCAGGCAAGCCGCGCGCATGATGCGGAACAGTCCGTCCGGGTCTTCATCCAGCGCCAGCACCGGAATCTCCACGGCGTGGATGCCCCGGCAGTGTTGGTGAAAGCCGTAGCGCTCCACCAGGTGCCGGGCAATGACCTTGGTGCGGCCAAGCGTGGTGACGACGCTGAAGCCGGTGGCGACCCAGGTGGCCAAGTGCATGGCGGCTTCGGCGATGCCGATCACCGGAAACCGCGCAATCTCCCGCGCAGCCAGCAGGCCGGGGTCGCCGAAGCAGGCGATCACGTGTCCTTCTGCGCCATCCCGCTCGCCGTCGCGAATGGCCTGAAGCAACCCGGGCACGCTCAGCGCCTCGTCGTAATGGCCTTCGATTGAGGCCGGGCCGGCGCTGTTGGTCACGGCCAGCAACTGGTTGCCGGGGCGCAGCAGGTGGCTGGCGGCTTCGGCAATACCAGAGGTCATCGCCACGCTGGTGTTCGGGTTGATCAGCTGGATTTTCATGGCCGAGGTCAGGTCTCGATCAGGTGTTTCAGCGGGTGGTAGTTGGCCTTGAGCTTGCCGGCCGACTCGACGATGGCGTTCTCGATGGCCCCCAGGTGGAAGCAGGTCAGTTCGATGGCCGCGTTCTGGTTGCCCGCCTCGATGAACTCGATCAGGCGCAGGTGCTCGTCGTCGCGGCAGGCGTCATGGCGCTCGTCATCCAGGGCGGCGACATAGAGCGAGGCGCGCGAGATGAGCTTGCGGAACCAGTCCAGCAGCACCGGGTTGTTCAGCGCCTCGGCGAGCTTGATGTGGAACTCGCCGAGCAGATGGATCAACCGCTGGTGGTCATGGTTGCGCCGCGCCTCTTCTTCCAGCAGCAGGTGCTCGCGCATGTCCTGCATGGCGGCGCTGTCCCGGCGTCGGCAGAGCTCAGTAACGATGCCGATCTCGATCAGACGCCGCGTTTCGAACAGCGAGCGAATCTCTTCGTCGCTCGGCAGTGATACCCAGCAGCCCTTGTTCGGTTCGGAAGAGACCAGGCCGTCAGCCTCCAGTTGCTTCAACGCCGCCCGCACCGAAGTGCGACTCACATTGAACAGCTCCGCCAGGGAGGCTTCCCCCAGTTTCATACCAGGCCGCAGCGAGCGGTTGCTGATGGCCTGGTAAACCCCCTGGTAGACGCGGTCCACCGTGGTTTCCAGCTTCTTGTCTGCCATTCGTGACTCCGTAAATGCGTTCGCAATCCAGGTGCTGCGTGAAACAAGCAGGCAGAAAAACCCGGTTGCGTTGTCAGCATAATCCGAGTATTTCTAGATTGCATTCAATTTTTGCATACAAAAACAAGAGGAATGCACCATTATGAAGCACACATCCTCCATCGAGGTGCAACGCGTCAGCAAGCGCTACACCGATGACCCCGACGTTGCCCCGGCGCTGGACGACGTTTCGGTCAGCATCCGCCACAACGAATTCTTCACCCTCCTCGGCCCGTCGGGCTGCGGCAAGACGACCCTGCTGCGCTCCATCGCCGGTTTCGAGCAGGTCACGTCCGGCTCCATCCAGATCGGAGGCCAGCGCGTGGACCAGCTCCCGCCCTACAAGCGCCGGGTCAATACCGTGTTCCAGAACTACGCGCTCTTCCCGCATATGAGCGTGGCCGAGAATATCGCCTTCGGCCTGGAGATGCAGGGGCTGGAGCGCAACGCCATCCCCGGTCGGGTCAAGGAAATGCTGGCCCTGGTGCAGATGGAGCACCTGGCCCGCCGTCGCCCTGCCGAACTCTCCGGTGGCCAGCAGCAACGTGTGGCCCTGGCCCGCGCCCTGGCACCGCGCCCGGACGTGCTGCTGCTCGACGAACCCCTTTCCGCCCTGGACCTCAAGCTGCGCAAGGAAATGCAGGTAGAGCTCAAGCGGGTGCAGCAGGAAGCCGGCATCACCTTCATCTTCGTCACCCACGACCAGGAAGAAGCGCTGACCCTCTCCGACCGCATCGCCGTGATGTCCTCCGGCAAGATCCTACAGATCGGCACCCCCAACGATATCTACGAACGTCCGCAGCACCGCTTCGTCGCCCACTTCATCGGCGACATCAATTTCCTCCCCGGCGACCTCAAGCACTGCGCCCAGAACGGCAGCCTGTTCCAGCCTGAAGGCCTGCCGGTGGAAATCCCCTGCGCGTCCGCCAACGGACTGGACAGCGGCAAGGCGCAACTGGCCTTCCGCCCGGAACGCTCGAAGCTGGTGGACCCGTCCGAGCCGCACCACCTGCGCGGCGTGGTCGAAGCCGTGCTCTACGTCGGCACCGCCACGCTCTACCAGTGCCGGCTGGCCAACGACCTCAAGGTGATGCTGCGCGAAAGCAATGAAGGCGCCACCAGCTCGCGCCCCGTGGGCTCGCCCGTGGCGGTGCACCTGCCGCCCCACGCCTGCCTGCTGATGGAGGCCTGAGATGAGCGTCAGCGCCACCTCCCCCAGTCTCAACCGGCTGTTGCTGCTGTCGCCGGTGCTGCTCACCCTGCTCTGCCTGATCGCCATTCCGCTGGGCATCATGGGCTATATCAGCCTGCTGCCACGCAACCTCTATGGCGGAGTCGACTGGAGCGCCAACTGGCAGTGGCAGAGCTACATCCAGCTGTTCTTCCAGGAAGATTTCGACGGCAACCTGGAAGTGAACTGGGTCTACGCCCAGGCCCTGCTGCGCTCGGTGCTGCAGGCCGGCGGCACGACCCTGCTGTGCTTTATCGTCGGCTTCCCCGTGGCCCTGTGGATGAGCAGCCTCAGCGAGCGCTCGCGCAACATCATGGTGCTGCTGATCACCATCCCCTTCTGGACCAACCTGCTGATCCGCAACTACGCCTGGCTGATCATCCTGCGCGAGCACGGCTGGCTGGCACAGAGCCTCAACGCGATGTTCCCGCAGGCCGGTGGAATCACCCTGCTGTACAACGATTTCGCCGTGGTCGTCGGGCTGGTCTACAGCTTCCTGCCGTTCATGATCCTGCCGATCTACTCCACCCTGGAGAAGCTCGACTGGCGCCTGGTGGAAGCCGCCTATGACCTCGGCGCCAACCGCTGGAAGGCCCTGCGCCGGGTAATCCTGCCGCTGTCCATGCCGGGCGTGATCGCCGGTTCCCTGCTGGTGTTCGTGCCGAGCCTCGGCGCCTTCATCACCCCCGCCATCCTCGGCGGCGGCAAGACCCTGATGATCGGCAACCTGATCCAGCAGCAGTTCGGCACCGCTCGCAACTGGCCGCTGGGCAGCTCGCTGTCCTTCCTCCTGCTCGGGCTGATGCTGCTGGCCCTGGTGCTTTACGCCCTCTACGCCAAGAAGGCCGCCAAGGCCGTTCGCCAGGGAGCCCGCTGATGATCGCCTCGCACTTGAAGAAACTGCCGCTGACCCGCGAAACCAGCCTGCTGGTACTGGCCTACCTGTACCTGCCGATCCTGGTGTTGATCGCCTACAGCTTCAACGCCAACCGCACCGCCACGGTATGGACCGAGTTCTCCTTCGCCTGGTACGGGCGCATCCTCGCCAACCCGTCGATCCAGGCGGCAGCGCTGAACTCGGTGATCGTCGCCGGCATCGCCACCGTCTGCGCCACCGCCATCGCGCTGCTGGCGGCGCTGGCCACCTATAAGCCGTTCTACGGACAGAAGATGGTGGAAGGCGGGATCAACCTGCCGCTGATCCTGCCGGAGATCGTCACCGCCGTGGCCACGCTGCTGCTGTTCATGGCGCTCGGTATCAAGCTCGGCCTGCTGACGGTGATCGTCGCCCACATCGGCTTCTGCATCCCTTTCGCCTACCTGCCGATCCGCGCCCGCCTGAACGACCTCGACAAGAACCTGCTGGAAGCGGCCAACGACCTCTACGCCAACCCGTTCCACACCTTCCGCCGGGTGACCTTGCCGCTGCTGTTCCCGGCGGTGCTGTCCGGCGCGGTGCTGGCGTTCGTGGTCAGCCTGGACGACTTCATCATGACCTTCTTCGTCGCGGGCCCCGGCTCGACGACGCTGCCGGTCTACATCTTCTCGGCCATCAAGGCCGGGGTAACCCCCGAGATCAACGCAATCTCGACCCTGATGCTGGTGATCTCGATCGTCCTGGTGATGCTCTCCTACTGGCTCGGCCAGCGCGGCAAGGCAACCACCTGATCCCTTGTTCCACCACTGCCCAACCTGTTCTTCAACCCGGAGAAAAACAATGAAGTTGAAAGCATTGCGTCATGGGGTAGCCGGATTCGCCCTCAGCTGTTTCGCCGCCACCGTCGCCCAGGCGGACGAGCCCAAGGAGCTGTTCTTCTACAACTGGACCGACTACTACCCGGTGGAACTGCTGGCCAAGTTCGAGAAGGAGACCGGCATCAAGGTCACCATGGACGGCTACGACAGCAACGAAACCCTGCTGGCAAAGCTCCAGGCCGGCGGCGCCGCCTACGACGTGATCGTTCCGTCGCACTCGATCATGCGCACCCTGATCGAACAGGGCCTGCTGCAAGAGATCGACTCCCCCACCCTGCCGAACTTCGCCCACGTGAAGCCGGCCTTCCGCAACCCCGACTTCGACCCCGGTCGCAAGTACTCGGCGCCCTACCTCTGGGGCACCACCGGCTTTTCCTACGACAGCGCACGGGTGCCAGGCGGCAAGCTGGACGAGTCCTGGAAGGAGTTCTTCGAACCGCGTCCCGAACTGCAAGGTCAGCTCGCCGCGCTGGATACGCCGAGCAGTGTGATCAATGCCGCCAGCCACTACCTGGGCGTCGACGAGTGCACGGAGAACCCGCAGGACGCCAAGCGCATCCTCGAACTGCTGCAGAAGCAGAAACCCTTCCTGAAGATGTACAGCTCCGACAACACCGTGGACCGCATGGCCTCGGGCGAAGTGATCATGATGCAGAACTGGAACGGCTCCACCGCCCGCGCCACGCTGCAGAAGAGCACCATCAAGTACGTCTACCCGCGTGAAGGCGTGGCCATGTTCCAGGACAACTTCGCCGTGCCGAAGAGCGCGCCTCACCCGGGCAACGCCAAGGTATTCATCGACTGGATGATGAAGCCCGAAAACGCCGCCGCCGTGTCCAACGCCATCGCCTACGCCAACGGCGTCGACAGCGATGCGCTGCTGGACAAGAAGTGGAAGGTGATGGACGCCATCAACATGCCCGACGAGTTCGCCGAACGCCTGCGCCCCGAGAAGGAATGCAGCAACCAGGCCCGCGAGCTGCAGGACCGCATCTGGTCCAAGCTCAAGGGCTGATGTCGAGCACATCGTCCCCTTGTAGGGGCGAATTCATTCGCCATGGACCGCGCAGCGGTCCCCTGTAGGAGCGAGCTTGCTCGCGAACGGCGCGAGACTCTTCGCGAGCAAGCTCGCTCCTACGGGAACTCCATCTGTAGAACTACCCACGAGGTCCCCATGACCGACACCTATTGGCTGCGCAACGTCCGCCCCTTCGGCGGCGCGGCTGAAGACTTCCTCATCCAGGACGGCCGCTTTGCCGAACGCCGTCCTGCCAGTGATGCGTCGCTCGCCGCCGCTGACATCGACGGAGCCGGCCAGCTGATGACCTGCGCCCTGGTGGAAAGCCATATCCACCTCGACAAGACCCTCTGGGGCCAATCCTGGCGCCCCAACAGCGCCGGTCCGACGCTGAAGGACTACATCGCCAACGAGCGTCGCGTGCTGCGCGAAATCACTGCGCCCATCGCAGAACGTGCCGGCGCACTGCTGGAAAACTGCATCGCCCGTGGCTCGCTGACCATGCGCTGCCACGTGGACATCGACCCCGAATTCGGCCTGCGCCACGTGGAGGCCATGCAAGCCCTGCGCGAGCGCTACCGCGACCTGATCGACCTGGAACTGGTGGTATTCCCGCAAACCGGACTGGTCAGCCGCCCCGGCACCGCCGAGCTGATGCGCGAAGCCATGGGCCTGGGCGTCGAGAACGTCGGTGGCCTCGACCCTTGCGGTATCGACAACGACCCCATCGCCCAGCTCGACATCGTCTTCGGCCTGGCCAGCGAGTTCGACCGGGGCGTCGACATCCACCTGCACGACAAGGGCGAGCTGGGCCTCTGGCAGATCGCCCGCATCGCCGACTACACCGAGCGGTTCAACCGCCAGGGCCGCGTGATGATCAGCCACGCCTACTGCCTGGGCATGGCGCCCTGGACCCAGGTGAAGCCGCTGGCCGAGCGCCTCGCCGCGCTGAACATCTCGCTGATGAGTTCGGCGCCCGCCGACTGCTCCGTGCCGCCCTTCCTCGCCCTGCACGAGGCCGGCGTGAACCTCTGCCTCGGCTCAGATGGCATCCGCGACGCCTGGTCCCCCATGGGCAATGGCGACATGCTCGAACGCGCCATGCTCCTGGCCTTCCGCTTCGACCTGAACAAGGACGACGAACTGGCCACCGCCTTCGATGCTGCCAGCCTGCACGGTGCCAGGGCCCTTGGCCTGGCAGAGCACGGCCTGGTCATCGGCGGTAATGCGGACTTCCTGCTGATGGACGCACAAAGCCTGGGTGAAGCCGTGGTCGCGCGGCCGCCTCGCCAGGTCTACCGCGCCGGCAAGCTGATCGCCGCCCAGGGCCGTCTGCTGGAGAGCCGCCTGTGAGTACAGCGCGAATCGGCCTGAAAGCCAGCTGCGTGGTGGGCTTCGATGGCACTCGCCATGTGCTCTGGCGCAACGGCGAAGTGGTGATCGAAGGCTCGCGTGTGCTCTTCGTCGGACGGGGCTTTCCCGGCCCGGTGGACCAGTGGATCGACTACGGCAACGCCCTGCTCGGTCCCGGTCTCATCGACCTCGACGCCCTCGGCGACCTCGACTCCACCGTGCTCTGCCTGGACAACGGCGACGAGAACGCCATGGGCCGCATGTGGTCGGCGGAGTACCTCGCCCGCGGGCCGAAGGAGAGCTACAGCTTCGATGAAGAGGTCTTCAAGTACCGCTACGCCTTCACCCAGCTGATCCGCAATGGCATCACCACCGCCATGCCGATCACCTCCATGTACTACCGGGAGTGGGCGGAAACCTACGACGAATTCGCCGCCGTGGCCGGCGTCGCCGCCGAGTTGGGTCTGCGCACCTACCTCGGCCCCTGCTACATGAGCGGCATGCAGTACCTGCAGGCCGACGGCAGCCGCGCCGAGCACTGGGACGAATCGCGCGGCCTGGCCGGACTGGACGCCGCCGAGCGCTTCTTCCGCGATTTCGATGGCACCCAGGGCGGGCTGATCCGTGGCGCCCTGCTGCCCGACCGCATCCAGACCTGCACCCCGGCGCTGCTGCAACGCACCGCCGCCCTCAGCCGCGAACTGACCGCACCGGTGCGCCTGCATTGCTGCCAGGGCCCCGGCGAGGTCGCCCTGGTCAAGGCGATGCGCGGCAAGGCGCCGCTGGCCTGGCTGGAGGAACTTGACCTGCTCGGCCCGCGCGCCGTGCTGCCTCACGGCATCTACATCGAAGGCGACGACGACCTCGCACGCCTGGCGCACAGCTGCGCCAGCCTGGTGCACTGCCCGGTAGTGTTCGCCCGTGATGGCGAGGCACTCGATTCCTTTGGCCGCTACCGCGCCCACGGCGTCAACTTCGCCCTCGGCACCGATACCTGGCCGGCGGACCTGCTGGACAACATGCGCCAGGGCCTGAACATCGCGCGGCTCAAGGAAGGTGGCAGCTCGCAGACCAGCGCCCTCGACCTCTACAACGCCGCCACTCTCGGCGGCGCCAAGGCCCTGGGGCGCGACGACCTCGGCCGCCTGGCCCCCGGCGCCAAGGCCGACATTACCGTGTTCAGCCTCGACGGCCTGCACCTGGGTCCGCTGTTCGACCCGCTGAAGAACCTGATCCTCGCCGGCCGCGGCGACGACTGCATCGCCAGCTGGATCGACGGCCGCTGCGTGATGCAGGACGGCCAGGTCATCGGCGTCGACTACGCCAGCCTCCAGCAGCAAGCCCAGCGGCAGTTCAACAGGCTGATGCAAAGCCATGCCAACCGGGCATTCGGCCAACCCGACTGGCGCTCCCTGTTCCAGCCGGCAATTCCCTTCGCCGACGCCTGGAGCGCGGACCGCCCGCTCTGCACCCTCGCCAGCCCGAACGACGACAAGAGATGACGCCATGCTGAGCTTCGACTTCGCCAAACTGAGCCCCCGCGAGAAATACAAGATCCTCATTGGCAGCGTGGTGCCCCGGCCCATCGCCCTGGTGACCACGGTGGACGCCGAAGGCCGCGCCAACGCTGCGCCCTTCAGCTTCTTCAACGCGCTGTCCGCCGACCCGCCGATCCTCGCCCTGGGGGTGGAAAACCACGCCGACCTCAGACCCAAGGACACCACGCGCAATGCCCAGCTGAATCAGGAATTCACGGTGAACATCGTCAACGATGCCCTGGTGGAAGCCATGAACGTCTGCGCCGTGCCCTTCGAACCCGGCTTCGACGAACTGGTAGCAGCAGGGCTCACCGCACTGCCCGGCAGCCGCGTCGGCTGCCCCTACATCGCCGAAGCACCGGTCGCCCTGGAGTGCCGGCGGATGATGGGCCTGTCCATCGGCCAGTCACGGGAAATCATCCTCGGTGAAGTGCTGATGGTTCACGTGCGCGACGACCTGATCGACCCCGCCACCCTCTACATCGACCAGCTGGGCCTGGACGCCATCGGCCGCATGGGCGGCCACGGCTATGCGCGGACGCGGGAGTATTTCGATCTGCCGACCCGTTCCCTGCAGGCCTGGCGCGACGACCCCCACGGCGGTGAGCGCCAGTGGCCGCCAGCCAGCTTCGAGAACACCAGATGACCCAATGGATTACCCAGGTCCGCCCATGGGGCGGCGCAGCGGTGGATATCGCCGTCGACAATGGCCGCATCGCCGCGCTGAGCCCACCGGCGCCACGCGTCCCCGAATCGGTGCTGCTGGAAGGCAACGGGCAGATCATGCTGCCGCCGCTGGTGGAGGCCCACGCCCACTTCGACAAGACCCTCTGGGCCGAGGACTGGCACAGCCACGCCGCTGGCGACAGCCTGAGCCAGCGCATTGCCAACGAGCGCAGCCTGTTGCGCAGCATCGACACGCCGATTGAGGAGCGCGCCAGTGCACTGATCCGCGAATGCATCGCCCACGGCTCGCTGCATTTCCGCTGCCATGTGGACGTCGACGCCCAGCTCGGCAGCCGTCACCTGGAAGCCATGCTGCGGGTCCGCAAGCACTTCGGCGACCTGATCGACATGGAGTTCGTGGCCTTCCCGCAAACCGGTCTGCTGCGCGACCCAGGCACCGTCGACGCCCTGGAGCAAGCCCTGCTCTTGGGGGCGGAAAACGTCGGCGGGCTCGACCCCTGCGGCATCGACAACGACCCCATTGCGCACCTCACCCGGGTGTTCGAATTGGCCAGCAGTCACCAGCGCGGCGTCGACATCCACCTGCATGACGAAGGTGAACTGGGCCTCTGGCAGATCGAGCGCATCATCGATTTCACCGATCGCCATCAGCTGCAGGGACGGGTCGCGATCAGCCACGCCTTCTGCCTGGGCCAGGCCCGACCAGCGCGGCTGCAAGCCATTGCCGAACGCCTGGCGGCGCAGCGCATTTCCATTGTCAGCACGGCGCCGGCCGACATCGAAGTGCCTCCTTACCTGGAACTGGAGGCGCGCGGCGTGAACCTCTGCCTCGGCTCCGACGGCATCCGCGACGCCTGGTCCCCCATGGGCAATGGCGACATGCTCGAACGCGCCATGCTGCTCGCCTTCCGCTTCAACCTGCGCCGCGACGAGGAAATCGCCGCCTGCCTGCGCGCGGCCACGGTCAACGGCGCCCGCGCACTGGGGCTTGCCCACTACGGACTGGAACCGGGCTGCCATGCCAGCGGCATCCTGTTGCCGGTGCGCAATGTCGCCGAGGCGGTGGTATCCCGCACCCACCGCCGCAGCGTGATCAGCAAGGGCCGATTGATTGCCCGCGACGGTCACTTCCTCGCTCACTGAACTTACCCACCCGAGATCATCCAGCATGAAAAAGCACCTTCTCGTCGGCGTCCTCGCCCTGCTCGCCGGTACCCAGGCCATGGCCCAGGACAGCCTGCGCATCGGCGTCGAAGCCAGCTACCCGCCCTTCTCCTACAAGAAAGCCGACGGCAGCCTGGCCGGCTTCGAAATCGAAGTCGGCAACGCGCTCTGCGCTGACATGAAAGTCACCTGCACCTGGGTCGAGCAGCCTTTCGATGGCCTCATCCCGGCGCTGCGGGTGAAGAAGATCGACGCCATCATGTCGTCGATGACCGTCACCGAAGTCCGTCTCAAGGTGGTCGATTTCAGCCAGAGCTACTACAAGACCCCGGCCCGTTTCGTCACCCGCAAGGACCGCCCAGAAATCACTGCTGAAGGTCGCCTCGACGGCCTGCGCGTGGCCGTGTTGCGCGGCAGCGTTCACGCCCGCTACGTGCAGGACAAACTCGTGCCGCGCGGTGTGCAGATGGTGCAGTACGGCTCGCAGCAGGAAGCCGACCTGGACCTGATCTCCGGCCGCGTTGACGCCATGATGGCCGACGCCATCAACCTCAAGGAAAACTTCCTGCAGAGCGAAGGCGGCAAGGGCTTCGCCTTCAACGGCCCGAGCTATGACGAGGAGGAATACTTCGGCAAGGGCGCCGGCATCGCCTTCCGCAAAGGCAACGAGGCCCTGCGTGACCGCTTCAACCAGTCCCTGGTCAACATCGGCCGCGACGGCACCTACCAGAAGATCTACGACAGCTACTTTCCCCAGGGCGAGGTCAGCAAGCTGATTCAGTGAGGTTCTCGTCAGAGCGAGGAAGCTTTCGTAGGTTGGTGCAGAGCGAAGCGAAGCCCAACGCCGCAGAGCCTGTGCCTGGTCACGTTGGGCCTCGCGGGCTCGGACCAACCTACGGGCCGTTGCGCGGCCTAGGCGAGGGGCGGCTTTTGTAGGTTGGTGCGGGCGGCGTTCCGCTAGAGCGTAGCGAAACCCAACGCTGCGGCGCCTGTGCCTGGTCACGTTGGGCCTCGCGAGCTCGGACCAACCTACGGGCTCGGATACCCCACATCCTCGGCCACCTCGAAGAACGCCTTCACCGCTCGCAGTTCCGCATGGCGCTGCTGGCAGGCGAGGAAGTGCCGGCTCACCATCCCTTCGCCCTTGAGCGGAAGCACCTTCACCCGTGGGTCCTTGGGCACCTCCTGGTCGTAGAGGATGCTCACCCCGATCCCGGCGGCCACCGCCTCGATCATCGCTTCGCGGCTGTTCAGCTCCAGGTCTGCCGGCAACTCCAGCTCCTGGTTGGCGCAGGCCCGCTCGAAGGTGCGCCGGGTCAGTGAACCGGGCTCTCGTTGCAGCAGGACCTGGCCCCGCAGTTCGTTCAGCGCCACTGCATCGCGGCGGCCAACCCAGGGATGCGCTGCCGGCAGCAGCAGGCAGAGCCGCGCTTCCCCGAGCGGCAGCAGGTGCAGGCCGGCACGCGGCGCGATATCGCTGACCAGCGCCAGGTCCACCCGTTCGCCATACAGCGCCGTCAGGGTTTCCTGGGTGTTGCCCAGGCGCAGGTTGATGCGCACGCCAGGGTAGCGCTCGCGCATTCGCGCCAGCAGCGGCATGACCAGGTGCGGGCTGTCGGCTGCGAGATCGAGGCGCCCCGATGTCAGCGCCTGGCTGCTGTCCAGCAGGTCTTCGGCGCGGTCCGCCAGGGCGAACAGTTGGTGGCTGATGGCGGCCAGGCGCCGGCCCAGTTCGGTGGGTTCCACCTGCCGGGCGCTGCGTCGCAAGAGCTGCACCTGGTAATGCTCTTCCAGCGCCTTCACATGCCCGGTCACCGCCGGCTGGCTGATGCACAGGCGCTCAGCGGCGCGGGTGAAGCTGCCCTCGCGGACTACCGCATCGAAGGCGCGGAGCTGGAACAGGTTCATGGCCACCCCATCAGCAGGACTTATTCGACGGATAACGATAAACGATTTGAATGATAGATCGATGAACCCGCACGCTACGCCGCATCGCCCCTTTCATCTCGCCGCTGGAGTTATTCCGTGCTCGCCACTAACGACCTCGCCACGCTGGTGGTGCTGCTTTCCGCGCTGATGCACGCGAGCTGGAACGCGGTGATCAAGGCCGGCAGCGACAGGCTGTCTTCCATGGCGCTGGTGGATGGCGTCGCCTTCTGTTTCAGCATCGCCCTGCTTCCCCTGGTGGGCCCACCGCCGCTGGTGGTCTGGGGGCTGATCGGCTTGTCGGTGGTGGTGAACACCCTCTACCGGCTGCTGTTGATCCGCGCCTACCACTACGGTGATTTCGGCCAGGTCTACCCGGTGGTGCGCGGCCTGCCGCCGCTGCTGGTGGCGCTCAGCGCCGGGCTGGTGTTCGGCGAGCATCTGTCAGGCGCCATGCTATTGGGCGTCGTGCTGATTTCCGTGGGCATCCTCAGCCTGCTCTCCACCCGCCTAGAGTCCAACGCGCTGAAAGCCCTGGGCTGCGCCGCGCTGGCCGGCGCCGGGGTGGCGCTCTACACGCTGATCGACGCCCAGGGCGTGCGCCGTGCCGACAGCGTGCTGCAGTTCGTGGTCTACCTGACGCTGATGCAGAGCATGACCATTCCGGTAGTGGCCTGGATGCGCCGTGGCCCGCTGGTCCTGCGCTTCGCGCGCGACAACTGGCGCATCGGCCTGTTCGGTGGCTTCAACTATTGCGTGGCCTACGGCCTGGTGCTGTTCGCCATGACCCTGGACAACGTGGCCAAGGTCGCGGCCCTGCGCGAGAGCAGCGTGATCATCGCTGCCATCATCGCCAGCCTGGTGTTCAAGGAGCCCTTCGGCATTCGCCGCATCCTCGCCGCCTGCGTGGTCACCGCCGGCATCCTGCTGATCAAGATGGTGGACTAGCCGCGTTGCAGAAGTAGGTTGCGGCTGAGCTACGCGAAGCCCAACGACTCAGCTCGCAACTGTTGGGCTTCGCTGCGCTCTGCCCAACCTACAGGAGAGCAACCCCGGTCTCAGCGCTTGGCGATGATGTACACCGCGTGGACGATGCCGGGGATGTAGCCCAGCAGGGCCAGGAGGATATTCAGCCAGAAGGCGCCACCAAGGCCCACCTGCAGGAATACGCCAAGGGGCGGCAGGAGGATGGCGATGAGGATGCGGATAAGGTCCATATAGTTGCTCCTTTTGTGAAAAGCCGTACGCCTGGTTACCGACCTTAGTACAGGCTAGGCGTTCATCCGGCACACCCCCATAATCGCTGCCTGATGTTTCAGCCGGATGCCCCTGCCATGCCCATCGCCAGCGAAGACATCGACCACAACGGTCTGGTCATCGGCGTCTCCCCCGAGCGGTTCCGCGAAGTGGCGATGCCACTGTTGTTCGATCACCTCAATGCCCAGTGCGAAGGCACGATCGCGGTGAATCGCCAGGCACGAATCGTCTGGATCAACGACAAGTACGCCGAGAAGGTCGGCATCCGCGACCCGCGCAGCGTGCTCGGCAAGGAAATCGAGGAAGTGCTGCCCGCCAGCCGCCTCCGCGAGGTGGTGCAGAACGGCCAGCCGAGCATGCTCGACCTGATGGCCTTCGGCGACGAGCACTTCGTGGTCACCCGCATTCCGCTGCGCGATGAAGACGGCACATTGGTGGGGGCGCTCGGCTTCGTGCTGTTCGACCGCGCCCGCCACCTGCAGCCGGTCATGGCCAAGTACAACAGCTTGCAGACCCAGCTCGCCGCTGCCCAGCGCGAACTGGCCAAGGCGCGCCGCGCCCGCTACACCATCGCCGGTTTCATCGGCAGCAGCGCCGCCGCTGCCGAGGTCAAGCGCCAGGCCCGTCGCGCCGCGCAATTGGACGCCACGGTATTGCTGCGCGGCGAAACCGGTACCGGCAAGGAGCTGCTGGCCCAGGGCATCCACAACCAGTCCCTGCGCGCTAACGGGCCCTTCGTGGCGGTGAACGTGGCAGCCATTCCCGAATCCCTGGTGGAAGCCGAACTCTTCGGCACCGCCCCCGGTGCCTTCACCGGCGCCGACAAGCGCGCCCGCGCCGGCAAGTTCGAATTGGCCGATGGCGGTACGCTGTTCCTCGACGAGATCGGCGACCTGCCGCTGCCCCTGCAGGCGAAGATGCTCCGCGTGTTGCAGGAACAGGAGGTGGAGCCGCTGGGCTCGAACCAGGTGAAAGCGTTGAACGTACGGGTAATTGCCGCCACCCATGTGGACCTGGAAGCCCGAGTGGCTGCCGGGCAATTCCGCGAAGACCTCTACTACCGCCTCAACGTGCTGGCCCTGCGCCTGCCGCCCCTGCGCGACCGGCGCGAGGACCTGCCGGCACTGATTGAGCACCTGCTGGACGACATCGCCAGCCGCTCCGGCCAGCCACCGCTGGAACTGGCCGAAGGCGCCCAGCAGTTGCTCCAGGCCCAGCCCTGGCCGGGGAATGTGCGCGAACTGCGCAACCTGCTGGAGCGCGCGCAGATGCTCAGTGAAGCCGGACCGCTAAGTGCCGAGTCCCTGCGCACGCTGCTGGTGAATCCGCTGCCAGCGACCGCCCCCGCACTTACTCCCGCCCCCATGACAGGCGATGTCCGCCCCCTGGCCGACAGCATGGCCGCCGCCGAACGCCAGGCCATCCTCGCCGCCCTCGCCGCCTGCAATGGCAACCGCACCCAGGCCGCCGAGCGCCTCGGCATCGCCCGGGCCAGCCTGTACAACAAGTTGCAGGTGCATGGGTTGTAACGACGCGGCCCTTTGCTTTTCCTGTGGGGGCGAATTCATTCGCTAAGCAGGCCGCAGGGCTGCCCTTCTGAATCCCAAGGGGACGCTGCGCGTCCCTTAGCGAATGAATTCGCCCCCACAAGGATCAGTCCAGCCGGATCGTCCAAATTCATGGACACATCGAGCGTCCAAGTTTCTGGGCACTGCCCAAGAAAATGGACAATCCATTTTCCTGCCAAGTACCACCATTTCCCTGTAACCACCGCCCCAGAGCCATCCACCCCTTCCCCTCCGCACTTGGCACATCTTTCGCTCTAACGCCTTCCACCCGCCGCCTCGACGCAGCGGAAAACAACAACAAGAAGGAAGTCCCCATGGGCACCCTAGGTATCCTGATTTCTCTCGCTCTGCTGATGTACCTCGCCTACCGAGGCATCAACGTCCTGCTTCTCGCGCCCCTGCTGGCCCTGCTCGCGGTGCTGTTCGCCGGCGACGCGGCAATGCTGCTGCCGACCTACACCCAGGTCTTCATGAAGGCGCTGGGCGGTTACCTGATCCAGTTCTTCCCGCTGTTCATGCTCGGGGCCATCTTCGGCAAGTTGATGGACGACTCCGGCTCCGCCCGCGCCATCGCCCACGGCATCGTCAGCAAGATCGGCAGCTCCCGTGCCGTGCTTGCCATCGTCATCGCCTGCGGCATCCTCACTTACGGCGGTGTCTCGCTGTTCGTGGTGGCTTTCGCGGTCTATCCCATTGGTGCGGCGCTGTTCCGCGAGGCGGGCATTCCCAAGCGCATCCTGCCGGGCGCCATCGCCCTGGGTTCCTTCACGTTCACCATGACCGCGCTGCCCGGCACCCCGGCCATCACCAACGCCATCCCGATCCCCTTCTTCGGTACCGACACCTTCGCCGCACCCGGCCTCGGTCTGCTGGCCGGCGTGGTGATCTTCGCCCTGGGTTCCTGGTGGCTGAGCAACGAGGCCCGCAAGCTGATCGCCGCCGGTGAAGGCTATGGCGAGCACGCCGACGATCCGCAAGGCCAGGACACCCAGCCGAGCAGCGGCTTCTGGGTGGCGCTGCTGCCCATTCTGGTTGTCATCGTGCTGAACTTCCTGATGGCCAAGGTCTACCTGCCCGGTCTCGACACCAGCTACCTGGCCAAACCGGAATTCGGCGGCCTGCAGGACGCCCGCTCGGTGATCGGTATCTGGGCCATCATCATTGCCCTCACCGCCGCCATTCTGCTGCTGGTGGTGCTGCACTGGCGGCGCTGGACCAATCTGAAGAAGAGCGTCAACGACGGCACCTTCGGCGCCATGCTGCCGGTGCTCA
Organism: Pseudomonas sp. BN414; assembly: GCF_029871275.1. Classification (NCBI taxonomy): domain Bacteria; kingdom Pseudomonadati; phylum Pseudomonadota; class Gammaproteobacteria; order Pseudomonadales; family Pseudomonadaceae; genus Pseudomonas; species Pseudomonas sp. BN414. Next base: position 224,653 of record NZ_SSOL01000076.1, on the reverse strand, counting down.
ACACCGCTTCCGAAGTGGGTTACGGCAGTGTCATCGCCTCCCTGGCCGGCTTCGTGGTGCTCCGCGACCTCCTGCTCAACGTGGCGCCGGGCAACCCGCTCGTGTCCGAAGCCCTGACCGTCAGCGCCCTGGCCGGTATCACCGGCTCGGCCTCTGGCGGCATGTCCATCGCCCTCAAGGCCCTCGGCGCCCAGTACCTGGAAATGGCCAACGCCGCCGGCATCAGCCCCGAGCTGCTGCACCGCGTCGCTGCCCTGGCCTCCGGCAGCCTAGATACCCTGCCGCACAACGGCGCGGTGATCACCCTGCTGGCCATCTGCAAACTGACCCACCGCGATTCCTACAAGTACGTGTTCATGACCAGCGCCCTGCTGCCAGTGGTGCCACTGGTATTGGTGATCGTGCTGGGTACCGCGTTCGGCAGTTTCTGATGCACCACCCCACTGTCATGGGCCTTTACTTGTGGGGGCGAATTCATTCGCTAGGCAGCCCGAAGGGCTGCCCTATGGGGCCGCTGCGCAGCCCGCAGCGATTGAAATCGCCCCCACAGGAAAAGCAGCTCCCTGCAACCCGTTTCAACGCTCGAGGAACACCATGAGCAAAGTGATGAGCGCCGCCGAAGCGGTGGCCAGGATTCCGGACAACGCCAACCTGGCCACCGGGGGCTTCGTCGGCATCGGTTTCGCCGAGGAAATCGCCATCGCCCTTGAGCAGCGCTTCGCCGCAGAACAGGCGCCGCGGGGGCTGACCCTGGTGTATGCGGCCGGGCAAGGCGACGGCAAGGGGCGTGGCCTCAACCACCTGGCCCATGAAGGCATGGTGCGTCGGGTGATCGGCGGCCACTGGGGCTTGGTGCCTGGTTTGCAGAAGCTCGCCGTGGAGAATCGCATCGAGGCCTACAACCTGCCTCAGGGGGTGATATCCCAGCTGTTCCGCGACATCGCCGCCGGCAAGCCCGGGCAGCTGTCGCGGGTTGGCCTCGGCACCTTCGTCGACCCCGAGTTCGGCGGCGGCAAGCTGAATGCGCGGACCACCGAGGAACTGGTGCGGCGCATGCCCATCGAGGGCGAGGACTATCTGTTCTACAAGGCCTTCCCGATCAACGTCGGGGTGATCCGCGCCACCAGCGCAGACGAGGACGGCAACCTGTCCATGGAGCGCGAGGCACTGACCATCGAGAGCCTTGCCATCGCCATGGCCGCACGCAATTCCGGCGGGCTGGTGATCGCGCAGGTGGAGCGTGTGGTATCGCGCGGTTCGCTCAACCCGCGTGAGGTGAAGATTCCCGGCATCCTCGTGGATTGCGTGGTGGTGGCCCAACCGGAAAACCACCAGCAGACCTTCGCCACCCACTACAACCCAGCCTTTGCCGCCGAGGTGCGGGTACCGGTGGACAGCCTGGCGCCCCTGCCGCTGGACCTGCGCAAGCTGATCGCCCGCCGTGCAGCACTGGAGCTGCCGCCGGGAGCGGTTGTCAATCTGGGCATCGGCATGCCGGAAGGGGTCGCAGCGGTCGCCGCCGAGGAAGGGGTGATCGACCTGCTCACCTTGACCGCCGAACCCGGCGTCATCGGCGGCGTGCCCGCCTCAGGCCTGGACTTCGGCGCGGCGAGCAACCACAGCGCGTTGATCGACCAGCCCTACCAGTTCGATTTCTACGACGGCGGCGGCCTGGACATCGCCTTCCTCGGCCTCGCCCAGGCGGACGCCGAAGGCAACCTCAACGTCTCCCGTTTCGGCAGTCGACTGGCCGGTGCCGGGGGCTTCATCAACATCAGCCAGAACGCCAAGGCGGTGGTCTTCGTCGGCACCTTCAGCACTGGCAGCCAGGACATCCGCATCGAGGACGGCGAACTGCGCATCGTGAAGGACGGCGACGTGCGCAAGTTCGTCCGCGAGGTGGAACACCGTACCTTCGCCGGTCGCCTGGCTGCGGAATCCGGAAAGCCGGTGCTCTATGTCACCGAGCGCTGCGTGTTTCGCCTGACGACCGAAGGGCTGGAACTGATCGAGATCGCGCCAGGCGTGGAGTTGGAACGGGACATCCTGCAGCGCATGGATTTCCGCCCCATCGTGCGCGAGCCGAAGTTGATGGATGCCCGGCTGTTCCGCGAGGCGCGCATTGGGTTGCGCGAGCTGATCCAGCCTGTTTGAGTTTCGTGCGTGAAAACGCGGGCCCGTGGTTGGGCCCGCGTCTTTTTTGGCACGGACGGCTCCCTCTCCCTCTGGGAGAGGGCTGGGGTGAGGGTAGCTTCGCTTCACTCGGAGCTCCCTGCGCACTCGAACTTCCCTCATCTGAACGCAGCCCGCCCCGGCCCCTCTCCCAGGGGGAGAGGGGTGACTTCCAGATCACCTTTGGTGCAACTCAACGCATCCCCAACTTATGCCGCGCCGCATACAGGCAAACCATCTCCATCGCCAGGGTTGCGCCAGCCAGGGCGGTGACTTCGGCGTTGTCGTAAGGCGGGGCCACTTCCACCACATCCATCCCCACCAGGTTGATGCCGCGCAGGCCGCGGATGATTTCCAACGCCTGGTGGCTGGACAGCCCGCCGCACACCGGCGTGCCGGTGCCGGGGGCGAACGCGGGGTCGAGGCAGTCGATGTCGAAGGTCAGGTACACCGGGTTGTCGCCTACCCGCGCCCGGATGCGCTCGGCGATCTGCTCGGGGGTGTGGCGATGCACTTCACGGGCGTCCAGCACCTGGAAGCCCATCACGTCGTCGTTGGTGGTGCGCAGGCCCACTTGCACCGAGCGCGAGGGGTCCACCAAGCCCTCGCGGGCGGCGTGATAGAACATGGTGCCGTGGTCGATGCGCTTCACCTCGTCGTCCGGCCAGGTGTCGCTGTGGGCGTCGAAGTGGATCAGCGACAGCGGGCCGTGCTTCGCCGCGTGGGCCTTCAGCAGCGGGTAGCTGATGAAGTGGTCGCCGCCCAGGGTGAGCATGGCCGCTCCGGATTCGAGGATGCGCGCCGCATGGGCCTGGATAATTTCCGGCGTGTCCTGGGGCGTGCCGTGGTCGAACGAGCAGTCGCCGTAGTCGATCACCGCCAGGTGATCGAAGGGGTCGAACTCCCAGGGGTAATGCCGCGCCCAGGCCATCTGCACCGAGGCGGCGCGGATGGCGCGCGGTCCGAAGCGGCTGCCGGGACGGTTGGTGGTGGCGGTGTCGAAGGGCACCCCGCTCACCACCAGGTCGACGCCGCGCAGGTCGCGGCTGTAGCGGCGGCGCATGAAGCTGGTAATGCCGGCGTAGGTGGATTCGGCAGCGGTGCCGTAAAGGCTGTCGCGGGTAATGGCCTGGTCGTTGTCGAAGGCGTGGTCCATCTCATCGGGCTCCCATTGGTTCTTATGCTCCCCTCTCCCTCTGGGAGAGGGGCCGGGGGTGAGGGTGGTTGAAGGCGACTCAGTACTGGGTACGGAAACTGGTCCAGAGGCGGGTGCGGGCGCGCTGGTCCTTGAGCGTCTGGATTCGCTCGCCGAACAGGCGGTCGCGCACCTCCTTGCTCGGGTAGATGTCCGGATCACCGGCCACGTCCGGCGTCAGCAACGGGGTGGCAGCCTTGTTGGCGTTGGCGAAGAACTGGCTGTTGGTCAGCTCGGCGATGGCCTCGGGACGCAGCATGTAGTCGATGAAGGCGTGGGCCGCCTGGGGGTGCGGCGCGTCGGCAGGAATGACCATGGTGTCGAACCAGATTAGCGTGCCCTCGCGGGGAATGCGGTAGATCACCTCGAAGGGCATCTTCGCCTGGCGCGCCTGGTCGGCAGCAATGGCGGCATCGCCGTTGTAGGTGAGGGCCAGACAGATCTCGCCCTTGGCCAGGTCGTTGATGTGTTTGCCGGCGCCGACATAGCGCACGTTGGGCTGCAACTGCGCGAACAACTCCTGCACGGCCTTCAGGTCGGCCTTGTCGGTGCTGTAGGGGTCCTTGCCGAGGTAATGCAGGGCGACGCTGATCACTTCCTGCGGCGAGTCGATCACGGCAATGCCGCAATCCTTCAACCGGCTGGCGTACTCGGGCTTGAACAGCAGGTCGAGGCTGTTCAGCGGCGCGTCGGGGATGCGCTTCTCCACCGCTTCCTTGTTGATGCCCAGCCCGACGGTGCCCCAGGTGTAAGGCACACCGAAGCGATTGTCGGGGTCGACGGTCGCCAGCTTGGCCAGCAACTCGGGGTCGAGGTTGGCGTAATTCTTCAGGCGCTCGCGCTGCATCGGTTGCACAGCCTTGGCCTGGATGGCGCGGGCCAGGCCGCTGCTGGCGGGGAAGACGACGTCGTAGCCGCTGCCGCCGGTGAGCAGCTTGGCGTCGAGGGCTTCGGCGCTGTCGAAGATGTCGTATTTGACCTCGATGCCGCTTTCGTCCTTGAAGCCTTGGAGGGCCTTTTCCGGAATGTAGGCCGACCAGCTGTAGAGGTTCAGCGCCTTGTCTTCGGCATGCACCGGCAAGGCACAGGCGAACAGGGCGGCAAGCAACAAGGGACAACGCATGATGGGCTCCTGGGGGATTGCAGGTGGGGCCATGCTGCGCTGGGCTTTGCTTTGGATAAATATGAAGTGTTCTACTTTGGCATCTACTCTTATCAATGTTTGGTGCCGCCATGCTCAGCCAGCTCCACGACCTCGACCTGCAATTGCTGCGCATCTTCGTCACGGTGGTTGAAAGCGGCGGCTTCAGTGCAGCCCAGGGCGAGCTGGGGATTGGCCAATCCACCATCAGCACGCAGATGGCCAAGCTGGAAACGCGCCTGGGCTTTCGCCTCTGCGAACGCGGCAAGGCTGGGTTCCGCCTGACGCCCAAGGGCGAGCAGGTGCTGGCGGCCACACGCAAGCTGTTCGGCGCTATCGAGACCTTCAAGGGGGAAGCGCGGGGCATGTCCGGCCTGCTCCTGGGAGAACTGCGCATTGGCCTTTCCGAAGCGCTGGACAATCAGGTGCTGCAAAGGCTCGGCACAGCGATCGGACGCTTCCGTCAGCGCAACCAGGCGGTGCATTTCGAGCTGATCAGCGCCATGCCCGCCGAGCTGGAGCGACGCCTGTTGCAGGACCAGCTGCACCTCGCGATCGGCTACTTCTCCAAGACCCAGGCGGCGCTGGACCATCAGCCTCTGTTCGGCGAGCAGGAACGACTTTACTGCGCCGTCGGACACCCGCTGTTCCACCGCGACCCGGTCAGCCTCGATGACCTTTCGCGGTGCGACCTGGTGCAGCACCCCTATCGCTTCGGCGAGGCCATGGAGCCCTTCCAGAGCGGCCCTAGCAGCGCCCGCACCGAGCAGGTCGAGTGCAGCCTGGCCTTCATCCTGTCAGGCGCGCATATCGGCTACCTGCCGGAACACATCGCCGCGCCCTGGGAGGCCAGCGGACAGCTGCGGGCCTTGCTGCCGGAGCAGACCGGCTACCGCGTCAACTTCCATCTCAGCAGCCATCGCGGACGACAACCGAGTGAGGCGCAGGTGGCGTTCGTGGAGGATTTGCTGGCTGCGTTCGGGGATGTGTAGGGCGATTTTTTTGTGGGGGCGAATTCATTCGCTAAATGGGTTGGCGCCGCGCAGGCCGACGAACACCCTCACCCCAACCCTCTCCCAGAGGGAGAGGGGGCTGTCTGTGCCTGGGTCGATTCGGGCGCAATCCTGTAGGGGCGAATTCATTCGCCAAGAAGGTAGGTTGGGCTGAGCTATGCGAAGCCCAACGAGGCGCTCGCATGCTGCTTCGAATGTTGGGCTTCGCTGCGCTCTGCCCAACCTACGGGGACTCCGGACTTACATGTACCAGCGATATTCCCGCGCGCTGACTTCGTTCATAAAGTCCAGGTACTCCTGCCGCTTGTTCTCGCAGTAGACCATCACGAATTCGCTGCCCAGGCCTTCGTTCACCACGGGGTGGCTGCGCATGGCGGTCACGGCGGTGAGCATGTCCTTGGGGAAGTCGATGCCGCTTTCGCGGTCTTCGTTGAGCGGCGGGATGGGGTCGCGGGCGGCGTCCAGGCCGTGTTCCATGCCGGAGAGGATGGCGGCCAGCACCAGGTAGGGGTTGGCGTCGGCGCCTGCCAGGCGGTGTTCGATGCGCAGGTTTCGGCCATCGGATTCGGGGATGCGGATGCACGCATCGCGATCCTCGAAGCCCCAGCTGGCGCGGCTGGCGGCGTTGACCATGGCGCCGTAGCGGCGGAAGGCGTTGTGGTTGGCAGCGAAGATCGGCATGCAGTGCGGCAGTAGATCGAGGCAGCCGGCCACAGCGTGGCGCAGCGGACGCTGGTCGTTGGCGGCCAGCAGGTTGTTGCCGTCCCGGTCGTAGAGGCTCACGTGCACATGCATGCCGCTGCCCGGCGCGTTCAGGTAGGGCTTGCTCATGAAGGTGGCGCGATGGCCGTGCTTGAGGGCGACGCCGCGGGTGCTGCGGCAGAACAGCGCGGCCCAGTCGGCGGCCTTGAGGCCGTCGTCGCAATGGCCGAAGTTGATTTCGAACTGGCCCGGGCCGAGTTCGGCGGTGATGACGTTGGCGGCTACGCCCTGCTCGTTGGCGGCGTCGACCATCTCATGCAGCACGCTGGAGAAGCGCGACAGGCGCTCGATGTGCATGTTCGGCTGGTCGTCCTCGTCCTCGCAGAGCGGGTCGCGGGGGAACTGCGGCAAGCCTTCCTTGAGCTTGCGGTCGAACAGGTAGAACTCCAGTTCGAAGGCCACCACGGGACGGATGCCACGCTTTTCCAGGCGCTGCAGTACCCGCGCCAGCACCTCGCGGGGTTCGAACTCGATGGGGGCCTCAGTACCGTCGGAGGTGATGAGCATCTGCCCCAGCGGCTCCTTCTCCCAGCGCACCGGCTTCAGTGTGCCGGGCACCAGGCGGCGCGGCGCGTCCGGGTCGCCGTCTGCGAAGCAGTAGTCGCCAATCGGATAGAGCCCGCCCTGGGTGCCCAGCAACACGCAGTTCTGCGGCACCTTGAGCGGGCTGCCTGCAGCGACCTTCTCCACCATTTCCACGGGATAACGCTTGCCGTAGAAGTGGCCGGGAATGTCCAGGCAGATCAGGTCGATGTAGCGGACTTCCGGGTATTGGGCACGGAAGGCACGCACTTCGCTGAGCAGGTCGGGGTACTGGTTTGCTGTTGTCATCACTGCAGTCCTGCGAGCTGGGGCTTCAGGTGAAGACCCACAATACTCGCGTCGGTTTGTCGGAAAGATTGGCGTAGCGGAACTGGGCATGGGGCGGCAGCTGGAAGCTGTCGTTGGCGTGGAGGGTCACAGGCTTGGTGTCGTCGCCGTACCAGACCGTCAATTCGCCTTCGAGGACGAAACCGCCCTGCTCGGAACTGTCATCCAGGTGGCCCTCACCGCTGGTGGCGCCGGGTTCCAGATGGCTTTCCAGCATGGAAAAGCCGCCGGACATGGTCGGCGAGGCCAGCACATCGGTGATGCCGCCGGCGTAGTAGAGCGTGCGACGCTCGCCCGGGCGGGTGACCCAGGGCGTCTCGCGAGGCTTGCTCAGGTTGTAGAAGTAGGTCGTGGGTACGCCCAACGCCTCGCTGATGGCGGTCAGGTCGGCCACCGTCGGACGCGACAGCCCGCGCTCCACCTGCGAGAGGAAGCCCACCGAGCGATCGATACGCGTGGCGAGGTCCCCGAGGGTCACGTTCTTGTGCTTGCGCAGGTCGCGAATCAGGATCGCGAGGCTTTCGATTTCGTCTTGCTTGTCCATTTGGGAACTCCGGCTGCCGGACTCGAAAGGCGCGACCTTAAATCACATCCCTCAAGCGGTAATAGGCCTTGCCGGCCGCTTCCAGCGGCGCCGCCAGCAGGGAGCCGCCCGGGAAGCGCGGGTTGCCGATGGCCTGGTAGAGGTCGAGCAGGTCGTCATTGCCGAGGATGGCGTCGCTCACCGCCTTGGCGCCGGCCAGGGTGGGCAGGATTCCGTGACCGGAGAAGCCCTGCAGCCAATAGCGCGAGCCTTCGCGGCCGATGTCCGGGGTGCGTTTCATGCTGACGTCGATGTGGCCGCCCCAGCCGAATTCGATCTCCACGCCCTTGAGCTGCGGGAATACGCGCTCCAGGTAAGGACGCGTGGCCGCCGGCACATCCTTGGGCAGGCCGCCCAGGTAGGTGCAGCCACCACCGAACAGCAGGCGATGGTCCGGGGTGAGGCGGAAGTAATCGGGCACGAACTGGTTGTCGATCACGCAGCTGTTCTTCGGCAGCAGCGATTGCGCGAGTTCGGCGTCCAGCGGTGCGGTAGCGACCTGGTAGGAGCCCACGGGCAGCAGGCGGCTGGAGAGACGGCGATCGAGGCGGTCGACGTAGGCGTTGCAGGCCATCACCAGAATGCTGCCACGCACTTCGCCCTGGGCAGTACGGGCAACATAGCCGGACGGCGTTTCGCGGTATTCCAGCACCTGGCTCTGTTCGTAGATGCGTCCGCCCCGGGCTTCGATGGCAGCGGCCAGGCCCTGGGCCAGCTTGAGCGGATTGAGGTGGGCGGCTTCCGGGTCGTACAGCGCAGCCTGGTAACGCGGGCTGTCGATCCACTCGGCCAGCTCGTCGCCGCGGATCAGGCGCATACGGTCGTAGCCCCATTTGTGGATGGCGTCTTCCTGGGCTTCTTCCAGGAACTTCACCCGACGTTCCATCACGGCGGTCCAGAGGCTGCCGACGCGGTAGTCCACGTCGAAGCCGTGGCGCACCGGCAGCGCGCGCATCTCGTCGGCAGCCCAGCGCATGCTGTCCCACAACCGGCGGGTACGTTCCAGTCCCAGCGCCTTCTCCAGCGGCGGCATATCGCAGGACCAGCCCAGCAATGCCTGCCCGCCATTGCGGCCGGAGGCTGCCCACGCGACGCGACTGGCTTCCAGCAGGGTCACGCGCTTGCCGGCCTCAGCCAGACGCAGAGCGGTATGCAAACCGCTGAAGCCGGCACCGATGATCAGGACATCGGTTTCTTCGCTACCGGACTGGACCGGGCGCAATGGAATGCTGCCGGGGTAGGTCTGGGCGTAGTAGGTGCCGACATGCTGGGCGGACTGCTTGAACATGGGTGCCTCGTGAATATTTGATTTGTAAATTTCATGAAAATTTACACAAAAATATTCATTCAGCCAAGGCGTTTGTTTGAAATAAACAACACGACAACCTAAAGCCCGCATGAGTACGGGTCATTTGGATGGTTCGTGATTGAAATTACGGACAGACGGACCAGCTCTACTGGGTCCAGACCTGTTCTTTCAGGCACCCGGCCACATAGTCGAGAAAGCAGGTGATGCGCGAAGCCAGCGCGGTGTTGCGGTAGTAAACGGCATTGATCGGCTGACGGTGCTCGACCGTCACGTCCACAAGCACTTGCACAAGCCGGCCGGAAGCGCGGTCGGCATGGGTCATGAAGTCCGACAGGTAGACGATGCCGATACCCTCCAGTGCGAGTTGACGCAGGGTTTCGCCACTGGACGCCCTGACGGTCGGGGTGATCTGCAGGCTCTCTCCCTGGGCATGGCGCAGTGGCCAGAAGTTGAGGCTGTCCGGATGGGTGAAACCCAGCAGGCAGCATTGCTGCAATTCATCTACTGTCTTCGGTGCGCCATGGGCCGCCAGGTAGGCGGGGCTGGCCAGGATGCGCATGCGGTTGCTGCCCAGGGGTCTGGCATGAAGGGAAGAATCTCGCAGGGTGCCCAGGCGCAGGGCGATGTCGGTGCGGTGCTCGATCAGGTCGATGATCTGGTCGCTGGTATGCAACTCCAGTTCGATTTCCGGAAAGCGCTCACGAAACCCCGCCACCAGCGGCACCAGCACATGCAGCATGAAGGGCGAAGCGGCATTGACCCGCAGGCGGCCTGCCGGCTTCTGCCGACGCAGAGTCATCTGCTCTTCCGCTTCTTCCACCTGGGCGAGGATGCGTCGCGCCTGGCCCAGAAACACTTCGCCCTCCTCGGTCAGTTCCAGTCGGCGGGTGGTGCGCCGCAACAGGGTGACGTCGAGCTTGTCTTCCAGGCGGCTAAGAGCACGGCTGACGCCCGAAGCGGTCTGCACCAGTTGCTCGGCAGCGGCGGTTATGGAGCCGCTGTCGACCACAGCGGTGAAGGCCTGCAACTCGTCCAGGGTGGTTTTCATTCGTGACTCCTGCGCAATTATCTTTGGCTAGATAGCCGGTTTTTCCGCATGAGTCGAGCGGCGACACTGTGCGCCATCGGCCCCTTAGGGCGCGTTCGACTGAACAGGAGCAATTCCCCATGAGCATTCCCGCACTCGGTCTCGGCACCTTCCGCCTCAAGGACCAGCAGGTGATCGACTCGGTCCGCAATGGCCTGGAGCTGGGCTACCGCCACATCGATACCGCACAGATCTATGGCAACGAAGCCGAGGTCGGCCAAGCCATCGCCGAAGGCGGCGTCCCCCGCGACGAGCTGTTCGTCACCACCAAGGTCTGGACGGAGAACCTCGCCGCCGACCGCCTGATTCCGAGCCTGGAAGAAAGCCTGGCCAAACTGCGCCTGGAACAACTGGACCTGGCGCTGATCCACTGGCCCAGCCCCGACGACGCCATCCCGGTGGCCGACTACATGGGCGCCCTGGCCGAAGCCAAGGCACGCGGACTGACGCGGCAGATCGGCATCTCGAACTTCACCCTCGCGCACATGCAGCAGGCCATCGACGCCGTGGGCACGGAAGCCATCGCCACCAACCAGGTGGAGGTCCATCCGTTCCTGCAGAACCGCAAGGTGGTGGAGTTTGCCCGCAACCAGGGCATCCACCTCACCGCCTACATGCCGCTGGCCTACGGCAAGGTGATGCAGGACCCGGTGATCCAGGGCATAGCGACCGCCCATGACGCCACACCGGCCCAGGTCGCCCTGGCCTGGCTGTTGCAGCAAGGCTTCGCAGTCATCCCCTCGTCCACCCGCCGCGACAACCTCGCCAGCAACCTGTTGGCCCAGGACCTGGTGCTGAGCGAATCAGAGATGGCGGCCATCGCTACCCTGGATCGCGGCGAGCGCTTGGCCAATCCCGGTTTCGCACCGAACTGGGATTGAGCGCCGGTCGTGGAACGCTGGATGTAAAAGGCGACATCCACCCTACACACCGAGTACCTCCGCTGCGTGGGGTGACGGGGTCGGCGGATGCAACTACCCTCCTCCTGATCTGCCAGGGAGAACTCCGCCCATGTCCATTCAACGCGCCTTGCCGCGACTTGCCTGCATCGCCGCACTCGCCCTGCTGGGTGCATGCACGCAGCAACAGCAACAGCAACAGCAACAGCCCGCCACGCCGCCAGCCGGCCAACCCCAGGCCCCGGCGACCACGCCGCAGGATCAGCAAGCCAGCGAATTCGAACGGATCAAGCAACAGGCCGGACGTGGCGACCCCGACGCGCAGTACCAACTCGGCAGCCTGTACTTCGTGGGCAAGCCGCAGAAGGACCTCAAGCAGGCCGAGTACTGGTGGAAGCAGGCTGCCGACAAGGGGCACTCTCAGTCGGCGTTCAGTCTCGCCTTCCTCTACACCGGCCGCGCCGACCCCGCCTTCGCCGACCAGCGCGCCATGCACAAGTATCTCGCCCAGTCCGCCGCCGCCGGCAACGCCATGGCGCAGCACGTGCTGGGCAGCATGTACGCCCAGGGCGCCGAAGGCCTGAAGCAGGACCCCAACCAGGCGCGCGCGCTGTTCCAAAGTGCGTGCGACAAGCAGTACGCGCCGAGCTGCGAAGCGTTGAAGCGACTGCAGGCGAATTGAGCGAGGGCGTTGGGCTTCGCATAGCTCAGCCACAACCTACGGTACCGAGCGGCTCTTGTAGGTTGGGCAGAGCGCAGCGAAGCCCAACAATTCGCTGCCTGGAAAGCAAAAAAGCCCGGCATTAGCCGGGCTTTTCTTGCGGGAGAGTTGGGCTTCGCATAGCTCAGCCACAACCTACGGCACCGAACCGGCTCTTGTAGGTTGGGAAGAGCGCAGCGAAGCCCAACAATTCGCTGCCTGGAAAACAAAAACACCCGGCAAGAGCCGGGCGTTTTCTTTCGCACTTCGATCAGAACCGATAGTTGGCGCTGAGCTCCAGGGTACGGGGCGCGCCGGGGGTGATCAGGTCCACCGAGCCGTGGGCCGAGGCGTAGTAGTCGCGGTCGAACACGTTGTGCAGACGCAGTGCCATGTCCCATTGCGGAAGGTTGTACAGCAGCGCCGCGTCGAAGGTCGTGTAGCTGGGCATCACGACATTGTTGTCCAGTGCGGTGTAGCGGTCATCCACATAGTTGGCGCCCATCCCGAGACGCCATTCCGGAGTCAGCGAGCGCACCACCCAGAGGTTGGCGCTGTTGCGCGGGGTCAAGGTCGGAGTCTGACCTTCGTTGGGCACGCCATTGGTCTTGTTAGTGGACTTGGTGATTTCCGCGTCCAGGTAGGCGTAGCCACCGTACACGTTCCACTTGTCAGTGATCTGCCCGCTGAACGTAGCCTCGAAGCCATCGGTGCGCTGCTCACCGGCCAGCACCGTCAGGTTGGTGGTCGGGTCGGTGGTCTTCATGTTGGTGCGTTCGAGACGGAACACCGCGGCGGTAACCGAGAGGCGGTTGTCGAGCAGATCCCACTTGGCGCCCACCTCGTAGTTGGTGGTTTCCTCGGGTTCGAGATGCTGGTTGGTCGGCGCCAGGGCGAACACTTCACCCGACGGCTGATAACCACGGCTCACCGAGGCGTAGTAGGACTGGATCTGATCCGGCTGGAACACCAGGCCGGCACGCGGGCTCCAGGTCTTGTCGGTGCGGTCCAGGTCGACGTTGGCCAGGCGATCGTCGTCATATTCCTGGCCGAAGATGTCGTAGCGCACGCCGAGCAGTGCCTTCCACTGCGAGGTCAGCTCGATCAGGTCCTGCACGTAGAAGCCGGCGGTGTCCTGGAAGTTGGTGCCTTTGGAGGACAGCGTGCTGGCGTGCTCCGGCACAGGAACCAGGCCGTCGCGGTAAACCGGCACCTGCGCCACGTTGTTCTGGCTGAACACGCGCTGGTACTTGTCCTGGTGACCCAGTTCGACGCCATAGAGCAGGCTGTGTTGCATCCCGGCCAGTTCGGCCTGTTGCTTCAGTTCGGTCTGGTTGAACACGCCGTATTCGTCACGCGCCACGTTGCCACGGTTCAGCTTCACCAGCAGTTCGCCGTTGGGCGCGGTGACGAAGCGGGTCGGGCTGCTGTCGGCCAGGGTGTTGTTACGGTCCAGGTCGTAGCGGTAGTAGCGGGTGGTGTTGCTCAGCGTCAGCTCGTCATTGATCCGGTAGTCCAGGCCGGCGGTGAAGGAGAACACCTCACTGCGGGCGTAATCCTGGTCCGCGTCGCCGGAGCCGAAGCGCTTCTCGCGGTCGACATGCACCGGACGATCGCCGAGGGCGGGAATACCGAAGTCGATCAGGCGCTTGTCGTAGAGATAGGTGGCGCCCAGGTTGAGCTCCAGGTCGTCCGACAGCTTGAAGAAGGCGGACGGCGCGATGGCCTTGCGGTCGATGTAGCCGTCGTCGCGGAAGGTGTCGCTGTCTTCGAACGCACCGGTGACGCGGAATGCCTTGTCGCGCTGCTGCTGGTCGGCCCAACCGGCATCGAACTGGGTGCGGCGCTTGCCTTCGCTATCGAAGCTGACCCCCAGTTCCTGCTTGGGATCGAAACCGGGCTTCTTGCTCACGCTGTTGATCAGGCCACCGGAAGAACCACGCCCGTAAAGCACCGCTGCCGGGCCCTTGATGACCTCGACGCGCTCGATGTTGGAGAGGTCGCGGAAGTACAGCGCATCATCACGGATACCGTCGATGAACATGTCGCCGATGGCGCTGAAGCCACGGATGGTGACCTGGTCGCGCTGGCCGTCACCGTTGGAAAGACCGATGCCGGGAACGTTTTTCAGGACGTCTTCCATCGACTGGGCGCCCTGATCCTTGATCACGCTCTCAGGCACCACGTTGACGGTCTGGGGAATGTCGCGCAGCGGCGCGTCGATCTTCAGTGCGCTGCGGCTCTCGGCGGCCTTGTAGCTTTGCTGCTCGTAAGCACTGGTCACTGAGGTCGCCGGAATGGCCAGCGCCTCTTTGGTTTCAGCCTGGACAGCGGGAATTACCAGCAGGCCCAGCATCGGCAGAGATGCCGGGGCAATACGCTTTCTAGCCACCACGAGTTCCTTGATCGTCGGAAGAAAGAACAAATGGTAACAATTAGCATTTGTAAATCAAATGTAAATAATTCGCAGATAGTAAATTTTACCGATTGATTTTCGTGGCATGCCGTGCAGCACCAGGCGCCATGCCATGGCAGCGCTTGAATGCTCGGCTGAAGGCCGCTTCCGACTGGTAGCCCAGACGCTCGGCCAGGACCGCGATGGCCACTTCCCCTTCCTGCAACCAGCTCAGCGCGAGGTTCATGCGCCAGCGGGTCAGGTATTGCATGGCCGGTTCGCCCACCAGGGCGGTGAAGCGCGCGGCGAAGGCGGAGCGCGACATGGCGGCAGCTTCGGCCAGGGACACGAGACTCCAGTCGCGCGCCGGATCGCGATGAATCAGGCCGATGGCGCGGCCGATCTGGCGATCCTGCAAGGCACCGAGCCAACCAGTCTGGGCGGCGGGGTCGCGCTCGATCCAGGCGCGAATGGCCTGGATCACCAGGATGTCGGCCAGTCGCGTCACTACCGTCTCGCCTCCAGGGCGCAGCGCCCGGGCTTCGTCGCGCATGAAGCGCAAGGTGCCCTGCAACCAGTCGGCGTGCTCGGCGCTGGCCGCCTCCACATGCAGCAACGCCGGCAGCAGGCTCACCAGTTGCCGGGCCACCGGATGGTCGAAGCGAACCGCGCCGCAGACCAGGCTCACCGGCTCCCCACCGCCACCATGGTGGATGATCTCGTAGCGCTCGCTCAGGCACTCCCGTGGCAGATCGAACAACGGCACCGCCGCCACACCCTTGCCACTCAGCAGGCTATGGCCGTGACCATGGGGCACCAGCGCCAGGTCGCCTGCCCGCAGCAGCAGCGGTTCGTGCCCGCCCACGTCGAGCCAGCATTCGCCGGATGTCACCACATGGAACATCAGGCAGTCCTCCATCGGCGGCAGCCCCAGCCCCCAGGGCGCGGTGAATTCCGACGCGCAGTAGAGCGTCCCGCTCATGCGCAGCAGGTGCAGCGCCTCACCCAGGGGATCGCGGGATTGCCAGGGGGCATTTAGGTCCATAGTGGCTTGCTCATCTCTGGACGAATGATCATGAATCATCGACCCACAATCATTGTTCGTCCAGAGCTCCCGGCCGAGACTTGAACCCAAGCGCGCAGGCATGTGCCGGACAGACAAGCGCGACCTGGAGGACAAGATGATCACGGTAATGGGCGCCAGCGGACATACGGGCAAACGCATCGTCGAGCAACTGCTGAAAGCGGGTCAGCCGGTTCGCGCACTGGGACGTTCGGCTGAACGCCTGGCCACGCTGAAGAACGCCGGAGCCGAGGTGATGGTGGGTGAGCCGAACGATGCGGCGTATCTGACCGAATCTTTCCACGGGGCCGATGTGGTGTACACATTGCTGCCCTACGACCCATCGGTAACGGACTACATGGCGCAGCAGGCGGAAGTGGGCGAAGCCATCGTGAAGGCGATACGCGCCAGCGGCGTACGCCGCGTGGTGGCGCTTTCCAGCGTCGGTGCCGAACTGGCTTCGGGCAACGGCCCCATCGCCAGCATGCATGAGCAGGAAGGGCGACTCTGCGAACTTACGGGGGTGGATGTGCTGATCCTGCGTGCCGGGGCCTTCTTCGAAAACCTGCTGCCGGCGCTGTACATGATCGAACAGCACGGCCTGGTGGCCGATGGCGTCGGCGCAGATGTGCCGGTCCCGATGATCGCCTCGAAGGACATCGCCGATGCGGCCCTCGCCGCGCTGCTCGACCGCGACTGGCACGGGATGCAGGTGCGCGAACTGCTGGGACAGCGGGACATCAGCTACGGCGAGGCCACGCGCATCTTCGGCGAGCATCTGGGCCGGCCGGACCTGCCCTACGTGCAACTGCCCTATGGCGAAATGGCGGGGATGCTGCAGGAGGCAGGGTTCTCGGCCAATCTCGCCGAGCTCTATGCGGAACTGGCCCGTGGCATCAACGAACGGACGGTGAAGTCGCTGGAAGGACGGCGCCCGGAAAACACCACGGCCACATCGTTCGAGGCGTTTGTGGCAGAGGTGGTGGGGTGACTGGCGACTTACCCACAGCGCAATCCTGCTCGCTTCTCTGTAGGGGCGAATTCATTCGCCAAGCAGGCCGAAGGTCTGCCCAGCTCTTGTGGGAGCGAATTTATTCGCGATGGGGAGTTAGCTCGGAGTAGTCGGCAACCACCCTCTCCCCCGGCCCCTCTCCCTAAAGCGGAGAGGGGTGACTCTCGGGCCACCCACAGCGCAATCCTGCTCGTTTCTCTGTAGCGGCGAATTCATTCGCCAAGCAGGCCGAAGGGCTGCCTAGCTCTTGTAGGAGCGAATTCAATCGCGATGGAGGGGTTGCTCGGAGCTGGCCGGCCCCCCCTCACCCCCGTCCCCTCTCCCTGAATGGAGAGGGGTGACTCGCGCCTGCACGGCCCTGCCTCACTGGCACCTTGGCCTGGCTGTGCACAAACCCTGTGGGGGCGATTTCAATCGCTGTGCAGGACGCAGTCCTGCCAAGTCTGGTGCCGGACGATTCACGGCCTCGCATCAGCTATTGGCGCAAGCGCTGGACTCTTTCAGGTAGGTCACGGATTTCTCTTCGCCCTGGGAATCGACGTAGGTCATCTTCGCCTGGATGGTCTCGCAGGTGAGTGAGTTCGGCTCATCGATGGAGATGACACGGGCGACGTCCAGCGGCATGCCGTAGCTGTAGGGCACGGACTCGGCGGATTTAGCCGCGAAGACGCTGCCGCTGGCCAGGAAGGCGAGCAGCAAGGTGGTACTGGTGGCGATTGCACGGTTCATGGTGTTTCTCCTGTTTGCCTGGAAGGCCCCGGCATCGCTGGCGATGCGCTTTCGGCCGATGTGCCAATTCGACTCCAGGCAAGGCGCGGGAAAAAGACGCCTTTGCTGAAAGCGCTTTTCCGTAGCGCGCAACAATCTTCGCCGCCCGACGGTCATGCCCCTGCTTCTGGCCGGGTCTATCGTTCCCTGACCGGAAAACGGCCACCGCGAGGACGAGGCCATGAACACCAGTGATCTGCTCGAACAACTACTGCGGTCCGGCCAGGCCGGCGCAGCACAACGGGGCGACGCGGGGATGGCGTCGCAGGACCCTCTGGGCGGGCTCGGTGGCCTGCTGGGCGGGCTCATGGGAGGTGGCGGCGGCGCCAATGCCGGACTGGGCGGCCTGCTTGGCGGCATCCTCGGCGGAGGCCAGAGCGGTGCCTCCATGGGCGGCGGTTCGATGAGTGGCGGTGGCGGGCGTTCCGGAGGACCGAATTACGCCGCGCTGGCGTCCCTCGGCATGATGGCCTTCCAGGCGTACCAGGCCTGGCAACGCCAGCAGTCTTCCGCGCCGCAGCAGGCGATCAGCACGGTGGACCAGCTTTCCGGTGCCGAGGCCGATGACCACAGCCTGGCCATCCTCCGCGCACTGATCGCTGCCGCCAAGGCCGATGGCCGCATCGACGAGCAGGAAAAACAGACCATCTACGCCGAGATTTCCCGGCACACCGACGACCCGCAATTGCAGGCGTGGCTGGACCAGGAAGTGCAACGGCCGCTGGACGCCGCCGAAGTGGCGCAGGCCGCATCGGACCCCGGCATGGCGGCCGAGATGTACCTGGCCAGCGTGATGCTGGTGGATGACCAGCAAACCGCCGAACGCGCCTACCTGGACGAGCTGGCCTATCAGCTCAGGCTCGATCCGAACCTGCAGTCGCAGCTGGAACAGCAGGCGCGCGGCACTGCCTAGGGCGTTACCTGATAGCCGCGCTGCTGCAGGCAACTCGTATAGGCCGACGACGCCGTGCTGCTGGCCTGCTCGTTGGTGCGGCGGTCCTGCCTGCGCTCCTGGCGCTGACGCGAACCGCCGACCACGGCACCGGCCACCGCGGCGTCCTTGGCTTTCTCCTGCCGGTACTCCTTCTGCAGATCGTCATCGATGCGGTCGTAGTCGTTGCTGCGCGCTTGGCCAACGACGGCACCGGCCATGGCACCCGTCGCGGCGCCCCGGACGCGACCGCCGCTCGGGTTGGAGGTGGTGGTGCTCGTGGAGCTGCCGGCCTGGGCCTGGCAGTTGGCGATATCCTGCTGGACCTGCTGCTGGGTCTGCCCCTGCAACGGCACCACGGTTTCGGCGAAGGCGGGCAGGCAGATGAGCGAAGCGAGCAGGGTCCAGCGGCAAGGGGCGATTGGGGTCATGGGGGTGAGGCTCTCGTGGAAGGTGGATGGGGCCGACGTGTCTCGGACTTCTGTCGATTCAGTCTGGTTCGCCTCCCGGCAGTGCGACGATGGCGCCGACCAATGGGCGCGGTCCATCGGCTTCAGGTAGCCTTGCGCACCCGCTAACCTCTACGCAGCCAATCGCACCGAGCCATTCCATGTCCGACCTGCCCCTCGATGAAATCGACCGCCAGCTGATCGCCGCCCTGCAGATCAACGCCCGCGAGAGCGTGGCCACGCTAGCCCGGCGCCTGGGCATCGCGCGCACCACGGTGACTTCACGACTGGCACGGCTGGAGAAGGCGCAGGTCATCACCGGCTACGGCGTGCGGCTGGGCCGGCGCGTGGCCGATGGCGGCCTGCAGGCCTACGTGGGGATCACGGTGAAACCGCGCAGCGGCAAGGACGTGCTGCGTCGTCTGACCGGCATGGCGGAAGTACAGGTGCTCTGCGCGGTGAGCGGCGAGTTCGACTACGTCGCCTGGCTGCGCGCCGACTCCCCCGAGCGCCTCGACGAGCTGCTGGACCTGATCGGCAGCGTGGACGGGGTGGAGAAGACCACCACCTCGATCATCCTCAGTTGCAAGATCGACCGCGGCCAGCCGCTGGCGCCCGCCTCTCTGTGATCTCAACACCATAGGTGTGGACCACGCTTCACTGGTCCACCTCCGATGGTGGAAATGAAAAGCGATTTCCACCCTACGAAAAGCAGTTCGCGGGAGGGAAATCGCAAAGTACCGCCCGCCCACCCGATCATGGTTCCCCACGTCGCCGACTAACCTGATGGAAAGTGAGCGCGCCCCTATTCGTCATATCGAATGAAAGCTTCGTCGTTTTGAATACCACAACTTCCAAATGACGACATTTTTCGTCTTATGGACGAAAACGACGCTCCCTAGAATGGCCCCACCGCGCCCAACGGGCCGCTCTTCCTCAAGCCTTCAAGGTCCAGCATGAACAACAACAATCGCCACCCCGCCGACGGCAAGAAACCCATCACCATTTTTGGTCCGGACTTCCCCTTCGCCTTCGATGACTGGATCGAACATCCCGCGGGCCTGGGGAGCATCCCGGCTGAACAGCAGGGTGCCGAGGTAGCCATCGTCGGCGCCGGTATCGCCGGCCTGGTGGCGGCTTACGAGTTGATGAAGCTGGGCCTGAAGCCCGTTGTGTACGAAGCCTCGAAAATGGGCGGGCGCCTGCGTTCGCAGACCTTCGAAGGCACCGACGGCATCATCGCGGAGCTGGGCGGCATGCGCTTCCCGGCCTCCTCCACCGCCTTCTACCACTACGTGGACATGCTGGGCCTCAAGACCCAGCCTTTCCCCAACCCGCTGACGCCGGCCTCGGGCAGCACGGTCATCGACCTGGAGGGCAAGACCTACTACGCCGAGAAGATGACCGACCTGCCGGCCCTCTTCCAGGAAGTGGCCGACGCCTGGGCCGATGCACTGGAGGACGGCGCCCGCTTCGGCGACATCCAGCAGGCCATCCGCGACCGCGATGTGAAGCGCCTGAAGGAGCTGTGGGACACCCTGGTACCGCTGTGGGACGACCGCACCTTCTACGACTTCGTGGCCAGCTCCAAGGCCTTCGCCAAGCTGTCCTTCCACCACCGCGAGGTGTTCGGCCAGGTGGGCTTCGGCACCGGCGGCTGGGACTCGGACTTCCCCAACTCGATGCTGGAAATCTTCCGCGTGGTGATGACCGCCTGCGACGACAACCAGCACCTGATCGTCGGTGGCGTGCAGCAGGTGCCCATGGGCATCTGGCGCCACGTTCCCGAGAAATGCGTGCATTGGCCGGCGGGCACCAGCCTCGCGTCCCTGCACAACGGCGCCCCGCGTCCAGGCGTGAAACGCATCGCCCGGGCCGCCGATGGCAGCCTCGCCGTCACCGACAACTGGGGTGACACCCGTCATTACGCTGCCGTGCTCGCCACCTGCCAGAGCTGGCTGCTGACCACCCAGATCGAATGCGAGGAATCACTCTTCTCGCAGAAAATGTGGATGGCCCTGGACCGCACCCGCTACATGCAGTCGTCCAAGACGTTCGTGATGGTCGATCGCCCGTTCTGGAAGGACAAGAATCCGGAAACCGGCCGCGACACCCTGAGCATGACCCTCACCGACCGCCTCACTCGCGGCACCTACCTGTTCGACAACGGCGACGACAAGCCAGGCGTGATCTGCCTGTCCTACTCGTGGATGAGCGACGCGCTGAAAATGCTGCCGCACCCGGTGGAGAAGCGCGTGAAGCTGGCCCTGGATGCGCTGAAGAAGATCTACCCGGACGTGGACATCGCCGGCCACATCATCGGCGACCCGATCACCATTTCCTGGGAGTCCGACCCGCACTTCCTCGGCGCCTTCAAGGGCGCGCTGCCGGGCCACTACCGCTACAACCAGCGTATGTACGCGCACTTCGTGCAGGACGACATGCCTGCCGAACAGCGCGGCATCTTCATCGCCGGTGACGACGTGTCCTGGACTCCAGCCTGGGTGGAAGGCGCGGTGCAAACCTCGCTCAACGCGGTCTGGGGCATCATGAAGCACTTCGGTGGCAGCACCTCGCCCGAGAACCCCGGTCCCGGTGACTGCTTCGCCGAACTCGGCCCCATCGCCCTGCCGGACTGAGCCAGGAGACGCTCCATGCGCATCGCCCTCTACCAGTGCCCACCGCTGCCGCGCGACCCGGCGGCCAACCTCGATCGCCTGCAGCTGCGGGCGGCCGAGGCGGCCCGACGCGGCGCACAGCTGCTGGTCACGCCGGAGATGTACCTCAGCGGCTACAACATCGGCGCGGAAGCGGTCAGCGCCCTGGCCGAACCCTGCGACGGCGCCTGGGCCGGGCGGATTGTCGAGATCGCCCGCGAGCAGGGCATCGCCATCCTCTACGGCTATCCGGAACGCAGCGTCGAAGGCGCCATCTTCAATTCGGTGCAACTGATCGACGCCCAAGGCCAACGCCTGGGCAACTACCGCAAGACCCACCTCTTCGGTGAGCTGGACAGGAGCATGTTCAGCGCCGGCGGCGACGACTATCCGCTGGTGGAATTGCACGGTTGGAAGCTGGGCATGCTGATCTGCTACGACGTGGAGTTCCCCGAGAACGTCCGCCGCCTGGCACTCGCCGGCGCCGATGCGGTGCTGGTGCCGACCGCCAACATGGAGCCGTACGATTTCGTCTGCGATGTGCTCGTCCGCACCCGCGCCTTCGAAAGCCAGTGCTACCTGGCCTACGCCAACTATTGCGGCGCCGAAGGGGAAATCCGCTACTGCGGCCTTTCCAGCGTGTGCGCGCCGGACGGCAGCCAGGCCGCGATCTGCGGCCGTGAAGAAACCCTGGCCTTCGCCGACCTCAAACGGGACAAGCTGGACGCCTCGCGGCAGAGCCTGACCTACCTCAGGGATCGGCGGGCAGAGTTGTATCGCCCGCTGACCTGAATCCGCAAAACCCCCACAGGTTTGTCCGCTCAGCAACGTAGGATGGGTGGAGCTTGCGATACCCATGCTGTTCGTGAGAGCCGATGGGTATCGCTTCGCTCAACCACATCCTACGACCCGCCCTTGGCGAATGAATTCGCCCTCACAGGTTTGTCCGCTCAGGTCAGTGAAGCGTGAGGGCCTGTAAGGTAATCCAGCAGGCGGAACAGAGTCGGCGCCAGGGCGCTGCACTGAGGAAAGCCATCGCGGATGGCCGCCGCGTCTTCCACCGAGCCGGGTAGCTCCAAATCAGCCGCGCAGGCTTCCAGCATCGCCTCGATGCTTTCCGGCGTGCTTTCCAGATGGCATTGCAGGGCGATGGCGCGCTCTTCCCAGACGAATCCCTGATTGATGCAGGCCGCCGAACCGTAGAGAGGAATCGCACCGGGCGGCAGGTCGAAGGTTTCGCCGTGCCAGTGCATGGCCAACAGCCGCTGCGGCAGCATGCGACCCAGTGGCGAATGGTCTGCCTCGGCGCGCTTTTCCATCGGCCACCAGCCGATCTCCGCCTGGCCCTTGCGTACCTCCGCGCCCAGCGCCTGGGCCAGCAATTGACCACCGAGGCAGATGCCCAGCACGCGCTTGCCCGCATCGAGCGCCTTGCGGATCAGCTGCTTCTCGGCCTTGAGCCAGGGCAGTTCCGTTTCGTCGTGAACGCTCATGGGGCCGCCCATGACGATCAGCAGGTCGAAGTTGTCGGGCCTGGGCAGGCGGGAGTCTGCATAGAGGTTGTGAACCCGCACCTGCGCGGCACGCAAGTCGAGCCACTGTTGAATGCGGCCAGGGCCTTCGAAGGGGGCATGCTGCAGGATGGCAACGCGCATGTCAGGCGATCTCCAGGGGTTTGCTCTTGGCCAGGGCGAAGGCGCGGTTCAGGCGCTTGAGCATTTCATCGACATTGGCGCGGCTTACCGTCAGCGCCGGGGTGAAGCGCAGGCAGTCGGGCTGCGGCGCATTGATCAGCAGCCCTTCGGCGAAAGCATGCCGCGCCACGAGGGGCGCGGCCTGGCGAATCAGTGGCAGGCCGATCATCAATCCGTGGCCCCGCAAGGGACCGTGGCCATGACGACGCGACACTCGCGCCAGCCCCTCGCGCAGGTGCTGGGCAACCTCGCGTACCTGCTCGAGGAAACCGGGCTCTAACACCGTGTTCAGCACAGCGAGGCCGGCTGCGGTCATCAAGGCGTTGCCATGGTAGGTGCCGCCCTGCTCGCCCAGCTCGAAGCAGCAGGCGTTGCCTCGCGCCAGTAGAGCCGCCAGGGGCACGCCGCCGCCCAGGCCCTTGCCAAGGGTGATGATGTCGGCGCGAATGCCGTACAGCTCTTCCGCCAGCAAGGTGCCGCAGCGGCCGATGCCGGTCTGCACTTCATCGAGGATCAGCAGCACGCCGCGCTCGCGGCACAGGCGCTCGGCACCCTGCAGGTATTCCAGCGTGGCGGGGATAACGCCGGCTTCGCCCTGCACCGGCTCCAGCATCACCGCCACCGTCGTCGCATCCACGGCAGCGGCCAGGGCCTCGAGGTCGTTGTAAGGGACCTTGCTGAATCCGGGCACCTTGGGCTCGAACATCGCTTCGAAAGTCGGCTTGCCGGAAGCCGACATGGTGGCCAGCGTGCGGCCGTGAAAGCTGTTGCTCGCGGTGACGATGCCGAAGGCGCCGCCCCGATGCAGCTGGCCCCACTTGCGCGCCAGCTTGATGGCGCCTTCGTTGGCCTCGGCACCGCTGTTGAGGAAGTACACCTGATCGCTGCCGCTGGCCAGGCACAAGCGCGAGGCCAGTTCGAGCATGCCGCGGTTGTAGTAGGCCGGCCCGGGGTTGATCAGGCTCTCCGCCTGACGCTTGAGTGCGTTCACCACGACGCTGGGGCTGTGGCCAAGGCTGTTCACTGCCCAGCCCTGGGTGAAGTCCAGGAACGCGTGGCCTTCGGAATCCCAGAGCCAGGAACCCTGGCCGCGCACGAACAGCTGTGTGGGTCGTTCCACGGTCTTCATCAGGCGCAGGTCGGCGAGGGCGTCACGCATGTGACGACACCTCTTCATGGCGATACTCGATGCCCAGCAGGCGCAGGCCGTCCGGGCCCTGTTCGAGGATGCGACGGAGTTCCCGACGGTGCTCGATGTGCAGGCTGAAGCCTTCCTCGCGCGGGAAACGCTTGCGCATCTCGTGGGTCATTTCCGCGTAGCGCGCCTGGCTCACGCTGATTTCGGCGAACAGCACGTCGTCGCGACGCAGACTTATGCGGTAGTCGCTCATGCGCGCATCCCCTCCAGCGGCAAGCCCTGCAAGCGGGCATCCCAGTCTTCAACCAGGCCGGTGCTGAGGCGGCGGGCGGCGGTGTCGCGCCAGCGCGTGGACAGCGCTTCGCACTGTTGCAGCTGCTGCAGGCCGGCGTGTTCCAACGGGAAGTGGAAGAAGCTCTGGATGGCGTGGGTGACGGTCAGGCCGGGGTAGCTGCGCTGGATCAGTTCCAGCGAATCTTCCTGGCTGACGAAGCCGGGCCGCAGCACGCGGTAGAACCAGCCGCAGCGGCCGGTTTCCTGCACCCGTTGCGGCAGGTCGGAAATGCTCCAGCGACGGCTCAGGCGATAGCAGGGCGAACGCGGCTGACTGACCTGGATGAAGGCCTGCCCCCAGCGGAAGATGTCGCCGATGCACACCTGGTCTTCGGTCAGGCCGTAGGTGGAAAGGTTCTCGCCAAAACTCGGCGCCTTCCAGTCGACGTCGTGGAAATGCCTGCGCCAGTATGCGTAGTGCTCGGCCGGATAGTGGTGCAGGGCCCGTTCCGGGCCACCGTGGAAGCGGGGGTCGCCCTGCTCGTCACTGCCCAGGCCCTGGGGCCAGAGCCAGAGTCGGTGGTCGATTGGCTGCTTGTCGATTGCACTGGACAAACCGCCGCCTATATCTTCGGCTTTACCTATGAAAATGCCCTTCACGACTAACGCGCACATTTGCCCTCTCCAGCGCGAGATACAGTCTCTACGCGGCATAGGCTATGGTCTTGAGGCACCACGGGCCATTTCGATTTTCCTGCTTTATCGATAAGTAACGCTTATGGATTTTCGCCAGCTCCGCTACTTCGTCGCGCTCTACGAGGAAGGCCATGTCGGACGAGCCGCCGAGCGCCTCAGCCTGTCGCAACCCGCACTTTCCCAGCAGATCCGCCAGCTGGAACAGAGCCTGGACGTCAGCCTGTTCCAACGCAGCGGCAAACGCCTGCTGCCGACCCTGGCCGCGCACACCCTGTATAGCCACGCGCTGCCTCTGCTGGATGGCCTCGAGCGCGCCCGCGAAGCCCTGCGCGGCTTCCGTGGCCAGTCACCGCGCAGCCTGGCCATCGGCGTGCTGCAAACGGTGAATGCGGCGCTGGTCCCCCTGCTACTGGAGCGCCTGCGCGAAGCGCAGCCGCAGCTGGTGGTGCAGATCTACGAACTGTCGGGGCTGGATATCGAGCGTCGCCTGCTGACCGGCAACCTGGACATCGGCATCGGTTTCCTGCCGCCGCGCCAGCCGGGGCTGCACAGCCAGTTGCTCTACGAAGATGAGTTGCAGCTGGTGATTCCCACAGAGCACCCGCTGAAGGAATTCAAGAAGGTTTCCCTGGCCCAGGCGGCTGAACTGCCGATGCTGCTGCTCGGTGAGGAATTCCGTATCCGGCAGATCTGGCAGGAGCAGCTTGCCCTGCTCGGCCGCCGCCCACACGTGCAGGCGGAGCTGAACCATATGGCGGGCATCCTCGACAGCCTGCCGCACACCATGTTGGCCACGGTGTTGCCCGGCCGCGCGCGGCAAATGCACGCCAATCAGCGGCTGCTGTGGAAACCGCTGAGCGAGCCACGGGTGCCGTTAAAGGTGGGATTGGTGTTCCGCGATGCCCAGCGCCAGCAGGCGACCCTGGAGCTGCTGCGCTCGATGCTGGAAGGCGTGATCGGGCCAAAGGAGGCGCTGCTCTAGGGGATTTCCGGGATGCAGAAAAAGAAAAACCTCGCCGAAGCGAGGTTTTGCAGACTGTGTCCCGACATCCCTGATCTGACCGCCATCCTGGCGGAAATCCGGCGTATCCCTGTTTTGCAATGCGCTTCCTGCGCGACGTCCAATGGCTTGAAGATTAATACCCGGCCCCGAGGTCGGAAAGGAGCTATAGCCACCAGCGCATGTAAGCCAATGCTTACACGATTTCGGAATTAGCTGACTGCCGTTGCAACCTAAAGGTACAACCAAGCAAGCGATCGGTTGGTCTTGGTTTGCCCCTAACTGTATTGTTAGACTCGTTTTGTCCTACAAGAACTACAGACCCCGACACGGCGGTCCAGGGTCATGACCATGCGCCCAGTTGTAACTGCCCTCTCTTGCCTGGCGGCCGTGGCCGCCAGCCATGCATTCGCCGGTGGCCAGGAGCGCCTGGCCGATCCCAAGGCTGCGGTCGAGCAGGCCTTCTGGCAACAGCTCTACGCGGGCGGCGGTGTCACGCTTTATTGCGGCAAGGCCTTCAGCGCGCCAGGCGGCCTACTCAGCGCGAGCCCGGTGTACAGCACCAAGCAGATCAAGAGCGCGCTGCGCTGCGTCACCGACAGCCAGTGCCAGGCTGCCAATCCGCAGTACCCCTACATGCTTTCCGACCTGCACAACCTCTACCCGGACCAGTCACGCATCGAACTGGCGCGGCGCAACGCCCTGTTCGGCACTGTGGGCGAAGGCGGTCAGAGCACGCTGGCCGACTGCGACTTCAAATCCGCGTACCAACTGGTAGAGCCCCGCGACGCCGCCAAGGGCAACGTGGCGAGGGCGATCTTCTACATGCATACGGAATACGGGCTCCCCATCGTCGGGCAGGTGCAGATGTTCCAACAGTGGAACCGCCTGGACCCGGTGGATGACGAAGAACGCGCCCGCAACAACCGCATCGAGGCCCTCCAGGGCAACCGCAATCGCTACATCGACGACCCGACGCTGGCGGATTCATTGCAGCCGTGATGCTCCCTTGTGGGAGCGAATTCATTCGCGAATAAATTCGCTCCCACAGCGGACTCACTCCGCGCTGTTGGGCCTCGTTCCTCGGCGCCAACCTACGGGGCCGCGGTGCGGCCCTTCGCGAATGAATTCGCCCCCACAGGTAAGCGGTACTCGCTTTCGTAGGTTGGGTAGAGCTTGCGAAACCCAACGTTGCGGACTCACTCCGCGCCATTGGGGCTCGTTCCTCGGAACCAACCTACGGGGCCGCGGTGCGGCCCATCGCGAATGAATTCGCCCCCACAGGCGAGCAGTACTCGCTTTTCGTAGGTTGGGTAGAGCTTGCGAAACCCAACGTGGCGGACTCACCCCGCGCCGTTGGGCCTCGTTCCTCGGCACCAACCTACGGGGCCGCGGGGCGGCCCATCGCGAATAAATTCGCTCCCACAGTTCAGGTAGGCAGCCTGAAAAAACAAAGCCCCGCAATTGCGGGGCTTTGTGTTTGCCGGGTAACGCTTAGAACTGCTCGGCGTCCAGCAGGTAGAGCGACTCGCTGCCGGCCTTCACCGAGGCGGTCAGGGAGTGGATGCGCGGCAGCAGGCGGGCGAAGTAGAAGCGCGCGGTGCCGAGCTTGCTGGCGTAGAAGTCGTCCTGACCTTCCTTGCCCAGGGCAGCACGACCGATCGCGGCCCGAGCCATCAATGCCCACATGTAGGCGTAGGCGGTGTAGCCGAACACATGGAGGTACTCCACCGAAGCGGCACCGATTTCGTTCGGGTTGTTCTTCGCGCGGTCCAAGACCCAGGCAGTCAGCTCGTCGAGGTTGGCGACAGCGGCTTTCAGCGGCTCGGTGAACTCGGCGAGCTCAGCGGAAGCGCTGTTGGCGAATGCGTTGATCTCGTCGGCGAACTGCTTGTAGAACGCGCCGCCGCTGCCGACGACCTTGCGGCCCACCAGGTCGAGGGCCTGGATGCCGTTGGTGCCTTCGTAGATCTGGGTGATGCGCACGTCACGCACCAGTTGCTCCTGGCCCCACTCACGGATGAAGCCGTGGCCGCCGAAGACCTGCTGGCCGTGGACGGTGGTTTCCAGACCGAGGTCGGTGAGGAACGCCTTGGCCACCGGGGTCAGCAGCGCGACCATTTCTTCCGCGCGCTTACGCACGACGGGGTCTTCGCTGAACTTGGCGGTGTCGAGCTGCATGGCGACGTAGCTGGAGAAGGCGCGGCCGCCTTCGTTGGCTGCCTTCATGGTCAGCAGCATGCGGCGTACATCGGGGTGCACGATGATCGGGTCAGCGGCCTTTTCCTTGGCAACCGGGCCGGTCGGCGAACGGCTCTGGATGCGCTCGCGGGCGTATTCCACGGCGCTCTGGTAGGAACGCTCGCCGGACGCCAGGCCCTGGATACCCACGCCCAGACGCTCGTAGTTCATCATGGTGAACATGGCGGCCAGGCCCTTGTTCGGGGCGTCGACGATGTAGCCGGTGGCGCCGTCGAAGTTCATCACGCAGGTGGCCGAACCCTTGATGCCCATCTTGTGTTCGATGGAGCCGCAGGACACGGCGTTCTGCTCGCCCAGGGAGCCGTCGGCGTTAACCATCACCTTGGGCACGAGGAACAGGGAGATGCCTTTCGGACCAGCCGGGGCGTCGGGCAGCTTGGCCAGTACCAGGTGGATGATGTTCTCGGTCAGGTCGTGCTCGCCACCGGTGATGAAGATCTTGGTGCCGGTGATCTTGTAGCTGCCGTCGGCCTGGGGTTCGGCCTTGGTGCGGATGATGCCGAGGTCGGTACCGGCGTGCGGTTCGGTCAGGCACATGGAGCCGGACCAGACACCTGCGTACATGTTCGGCAGGTACTTTTCCTTCAGCTCTTCGCTGGCGTGGGCGTTGATCGACAGGCAGGCGCCGGCGGTCAGCATCGGGTACAGGCCGAAGGAAAGGTTGGCCGCGTTGACCATTTCTTCCACCTGGGCGGAGATGACCTTGGGCATGCCCATGCCGCCGAAGACGGGGTCGCCGCCCACGCCGACCCAGCCACCTTCGGCATAGGTCTGGTAGGCCGCAGGGAAACCGGCCGGGGTGCTCACGGCGCCATCTTTCCACTGGCAGCCTTCTTCGTCGCCGCTACGGTTCAGCGGGGCGATCACGCCACCGGTGACCTTGCCAGCTTCTTCCAGGATGGCGGAGGCGGTATCGGCGTCGACCACTTCGGCCAGGGCAGGCAGCTCAGCCCAGAGCTTGGCGACCTCGAAGACTTCATTGAGGACGAAGCGCATATCGCGCAGGGG